>NZ_JAESMI010000001.1:0-42674 GCF_017893095.1 Staphylococcus sp. GDX8P80P
CATCTATTTTCATTTCAACTGCTTTATACTTTGTTTCTACTGAATAAGATACTCTTTTCATAGAAAAAACACCTCCGTAAGATTCATTTTAATATGAATTCAACGAAAGTGTTTTTATATAATTCCCACTAATTGGGGTCAGCCCAATTGAAATACGATAGAATTTGCTTTTTTTATGATTATTTAAATCTTAGTTAATTTGGTTTAGTGATTTTAATTAAATGATATGGAAGTGCCTTATTTTAAAGTATTCCAATGTTAAATTACATATAAATACAATGTATTTTGACGAGACCCATATGTTGATTATTAATGCACATAAGTGCTAGCGCACTTATGTAAGAAATTCTAAAGATGAACGACGAATGACGTTGTGTGCGGGGCCCCAACACAGAGAAACTGAGTTAATCAGTTTCTACAAGCAAAGCACGTTGGGCAAGCAACCAACAATTCGGAGTATCGTAAATAAAGAAGCCAGTAAATGAATTTGTTAAAACGCATTTACTGGCTTCTTACTTTTACATTAAAACCAGACACTGTTTCAATTATTTTTGATTACCTTGTGGTCCAGTTTTATATTCATATTTTGATGGATTAATTTTCTTGAAATCAGGGTTGTTATAGAATCTGAACAAGTCACCATTTAAGACATTGTCACTCATTTCTAAATCTTTCTCAACCTGTTTCTTATTCTTTTCTAAATCTTTAGGTGGCGTTTCTAATAATTCGTTTGTTTTATTAGAATACGCTTTACCATTTACAAATTTATAGTCTTTCGTAATGAAGTCACCATTTCGGAATGGAATGACATCATCATGATCTTTAGACAACATATCCGTACCGAACATTAAGTAGTTTTTAGAATCAATTCCTACTAAATGTAAGATAGTAGGCATAACGTCTACTTGTCCAGCATATGTTTTATCTACTGTACCTTCTTTACCAGGAATTTTAAGCCAGAAACCTGTACGGTTTAAGTCCATAAATTTCGCTGGCGTAATCTTTTCACCTAATAATTTTTCCATTGCATTATTATGATTTTCTGAAATACCATAGTGGTCACCATAGATCATAATAACTGAATCATCATATAGGCCTTTTTTCTTAAGATCAGTGATATATTCTTCAAGTGCTTGGTCTAAATAATGTGCTGTTTGAATGTAACCATCAACAGTTGAATCACCTGTATTAGGTTTATCAATATCTGCATCTTCTTCACTCAATGTGAATGGGTAATGGTTTGTTAATGTAATTAAGTGTGAATAGAAAGGTCCTTTCATTTTAGATTGATACTCTGCTGACTCTTTAAAGAATGGTTTATCTTTTAAACCTAAGTTGACAATATTGTCATCAGACATATCGTAGTAAGTCGCATCATAGAATTTATCAATACCAAAATGTTTATAGACTTGGTCACGGTTCCAGAATGTTTTATAGTCACCGTGCATAACGTCAGATGTGTAACCTTGCTTTTGGTCTAAAATCGCAGGTAATGATTGGTAAGTATTATCACCTTTCAATGAAAATGCTGAACCCTGTGGTAAACCATAAAGGCTGTTATCCATTGTAAACTCAGCATCTGATGTTTTACCTTGACCTGTTTGGTGGAAGAAGTTTGGATAATATCTAAAATCATCATTGCCCGTTGATAATTTATTTAAGAACGGTGTGACTTCTTTACCATTGACCTTTTTATTGATTAAGAAAGTTTGGAAACTTTCTAAATGTATTTTGATAATATTTTTCTTCTTAGCAACGCCAAAGTACTCTGAATTTGGTGTTGTATTTTTTTGCTTCGTATAATTTAACACTTTAGTTAAATCATCTTCAGAAGCTAATGCTTTTTGTTGGTTATTTTGAATCGTCTTAACACCATCATAAACTGTGAAGTTATATGGACCTAAATATTTCACTAAATATTTATGGTCAAATGTACGTGTTAATAACTCAGGACGGTCTGTTTCAGCAAAAGCTAAATTTAAGAAGAATAATGCTACAGATGCAGCCATTACAACTGGCACAAACTTTTTACTGAAGACACGTTTATCCAACCAACTTCCTTTGAAAATAAGGATAAATAGATAAATAATTGTATCTATAAAGTAAACAAAGTCATACCATTTAAATGATGCACCAACAGCACCACCCATAGACTCAACATTACTTGCTTGGTTAAGCGTACTGAATGTTAAAAAGTCCGAGAAGAATCTAAAGTAAACTACATTTGCATATAGCAAGAATGTTAGTAAAAATCCCCCAATAAAGATGAACCAATATGCTTTTTTCCCTTTAAAGAATAAGAACACACTTAAAATAAGCGCGATTAAACTATATGGATTCATCAATAGTATTAAGTTTTGAACTAGTCCTTTAACACCCAAAGAAAAATCAACATAATATGAAAAATACGTCTTCAATGTCACTGTAAACACAGTCAGTAAGAAAAACGCAAAAAGACTTATTTTCTTTTTGTGTAAACTCATGTATGTTTCCTCCGTTTATAGTTATTCAACTTTGAAGAAATGTTAAAGACTTAACTGAAGACTTAAACACTTACTCAAATATGACCGTTATGCAATTACTTACTCGTTTTTTAATTTCATTTATATTATTTATATTAATTTAAGCATATACCCTACAAATACATTTTACATTAACGATAGTTCATCAATAAATCGCATTCCCAATGTGCACTATACGTTTGTAATGCTTTATGTATATTATGTTGGATGCTATTTTATGTCATCATTAATGGCATATTAACAAATCATGAACTTTGTAATATTATTGTAATATTGCCCGTAGTTCAATATATAAATATATAGTATTTTTACTCATTTATCAAGAAAAAGCATTTTAATATAACGACGCTTTCATTGTTTGTTACAAAATAATGTCCCATTAAGATGATTCACTGATTTATTCATTATAGCTTCTTAAT
The DNA here is from genome assembly GCF_017893095.1 of Staphylococcus sp. GDX8P80P. Taxonomy (NCBI): domain Bacteria; kingdom Bacillati; phylum Bacillota; class Bacilli; order Caryophanales; family Staphylococcaceae; genus Staphylococcus; species Staphylococcus sp. GDX8P80P. Next base: position 2,942 of record NZ_JAESMI010000001.1, read on the forward strand.
TGCATTTTTTAATCAGACCATAGTCCGACATAAATTATAAGTGATTTATTTAAGTATGTTGACTTTCATCTATCATGACTTATTTCATCATTTCTAATTGCATTCTGTATTCAATTCCGTGAAATAGTTGATTCATCCAATTACTAAATTTCACAACATTCTTTTCAGCAGTTTCGATATCAATAAATTGGAACTTCAAACGTGAGCCTTGTGGCTTCTGAGCAAGTTTAGTTAAATGGTAGCTTGCAATTGTACCAATTTGAGGATAACTTCCGATTGTATAATGATCATTTAATAAGATGATAGGTGTACCATCTCGCTTAACTTGAATCGTTCCCCTTTTAACTGATTGATGTGCCGGCATATCGTCGTAATATGCTTTGATCTTCTCACCATCTAGTAACATACCAACACGATTTGATTTATTCGTCACCTTATATTCTCCTCTAATAAAGTGAGATTGCGTTTCTTTATCAAAATCTTCTGTCCCTTTGTTGGCAATAACATGAAACACATCAGAAACATAGTTGAATGACAGTGCATAACCGTCTATACCCCAATCAGTAGTACGTTTTTCTTTTAAATTTTCAAATAACTTTTGATGACGTTCCGTATAGTGTCGTTTCATTTCTACTTCATCGCCATTTTCAAGTTTACGCCCGTGATAACCGCCGATTTTAACATTTAAATCTGTTGACGTTGATCCTAGCCAATCATCTAATTTGAATCCGCCACCGATTGCAAGATACACACGTGACGTTTTATTTGTTTCTTTAAAAGACAGGACGTCTCCTTTATCTAAAAGGTATAATTTATACGGTTTTACTTGCATAGTTTGCGTGTAAGCTTCAAAGTTATGACCTGTTAAAGCAATTAATGTAGGCTCAGTAAATCGAATTTTAGCCATAATGTGTGTCATTTCAAGCGTTGCTTCATTTTTATTATTAGCAACTAAACGATTTGCGATTTCATGACCTAGTGAGTCTAACGCACCACACGGAATAACACCTGCATATTCATATCCATGACGTCCAAAATCTTGAAAGCTACTAAACAATCCGGCTTTTTCTATTATGATTGACATGGTTTAAATTCTCCTAATTCAATATCTTTGCGTTTCTGTGGTTTAAAAATAACATTGTCTCCTAATTTTAACAGTGTAAAATCATCTTTTTCAGGAGTGAATAAGGTCATTGGCGTGTACCCTATCACTAACCAATCATTGTAGGTATCAGTTGTTACGATGCCGCACTTCTTCCCTTCAATAATAACTGAACCTGCAGTGACAAGCTTCTTCTTTTTACTCGTATGATTAACGTACAGTGCTTCATTCATTCCAGTTAAATATGGGAAACCCGGTGCATAGCCCATCATAGACACAAAATACGGTTTATCAGAATGTAATTGAATAAATTCATCTTTAGTTAACTTGTAATACTTTAATAAATCCGGTAAGTCTGGACCAAACTCGTCACCATAAATAATAGGAATTTCATAGGTCGTGCTTTCATCTTTACACGTTTCTAATTGTTTTAATTCTTCTTGTATTGAAGTGACTAATGCCTTCATATATTGAAAAGGTGAAGTAATATTATGATGTTTAATCATATCTCGAGCATCATAGCAAATCATCATATCTGATTCAGTAGGCACAATTTCTGTGATAAATGGTAATGCTTTCTTTAATAAATGATAACGTACTGCGATTAATTCAGTTGTTACATTTTTAGATACATCCTTTTCAACCGCAATTACAATTGCTTGATCTCCTTGACTATAAATCTTCATAACGCCACCTCAAAGTAATCATATTTAGTGATGATAAAATATATTTAGAAATTCCACCACATAGGGCATGATTGATTTAATTAACAAATAAACGAATACACATTGAATTAAAACGGTAACAGTTGCAACGACACGTGCCTTGATGAGTGCATTATTTTTTAAATATCGATCTGCTAAATATTTACTTACCACATTTAAAACTACAATTATTGCAACCCATAATATTGTCATAGCTCACTCCGTTAGTTCATTGTTATCAATCAATTCGCATATACTTCCCATATTATTTTATAGATAAATAGATACATCGGCAACCTCTCGTAAACTATTTAATAAATAGATACGAATCTGTTGTTTCTGTATTTTGTCTATGAGTTCTGATTTAGTATAGTCTTTAATTACCAGTTTACCTTGGTCCAAAAGGCTTTGACGCATGCATCCTAATAAAAAATCATTATCATAGCTTGGCGTATAACACACACCAGCTTCTTCTATCATGATATTACCAATATCAAACTCCAGAATTTTACCAGTTTCATCATATAATAATACTAAATCTGTCTCATGATTGTGTGCTAAGTGTTGTCGTTGTGATGTCTTATTAATAACGTATTGATCATTGCAATTCGACTGTGCCTGTTTAAATTTAGCCGTAAATAATGTTTTAGCAGGTAGAGGCTTAATCATATGGTCTATTTGACCGGATTTATCTATTTCTATTTTCAGTCTATAGATCCCTTTTGGATGATGACTTATAACCTCATTGACGCGTTGCATCCAGACCTCTTTTGAAAATGAATACCCTAATCGTTCGCATGACTGTTGCACTCGTATCATATGATATTGAAGTCTAGGAATCTTACCATTATCTAGACGCATCGTTTCAAACAATTTCATCTATAGCATCTCCAATATCTTTGTTTTATCTCGAAACTCTTGAACTTCCTTTTCGGGTACCGAATCAATCGTAATCCCTGCACCTACACCATAGTGAACTTGATCATTTCGATACTCAAGCGTACGAATAGGTATATTAAATATCATTTTATCATCCGGACATAATAAACCGATTGTGCCACAATAAATATATCTAGGATGTGGCTCGAGTGCTTTAATATACGCCATCGTATTGTGCTTCGGTGCCCCTGTAATGGAACCACAAGGGAATAATGCTTTTAAAATATCCGTGAGACGCACGTCATCTTGCAAGTGACCTGTAACCATACTCGTCATTTGATAAACAGTCTTATAGGTTTCAATAAAAAATGGCTTATTTACGTGAATCGTTCCAGGTTTACAAATTCTGGAAATGTCATTGCGTAATAAATCGACAATCATAACATTTTCAGCACGATCTTTAAGTGAATGCTTCAATGTGTCATAATTCTTTAAATCTTCATCGTCGTCATTGCTACGTGGCATAGTACCTTTCATTGGTTTACTTACAACTACATTTTTATGATGATTAAATTCACCTTTTTGGAAGAATAATTCAGGAGAAATAGAAGCAACTTTAACCTCTTCTACATCTAATAAAGCAGTGTAACCACCATTATTCGTTTGCGTTAAATAATAATATAAATCAGCTATCGGATAATATACATCACTCACTAAACGTGTTGTATAGTTCACTTGATACGTTTCGCCTTCAATAATTGCATCCTGAACGTGTTTAATTTTGTCTTCCATTTGTGCATCACTCTCCATGAATCGAAAGTGATGTTTAGGGATGTACTGTTGACTTGGATGTTCAGGTGACGTCTCAGCCATACTCGGACTAAAACTATATGCTAATGCTACGATTTGATGTGCTTCCAATTCATGTGTTGCCATATGGTGATTAAAATAACTTGCCGCTTCATATGGCAGATACAGTGCCACATAGCGTCCTTGTGCTTGCTCAGTCTGCGCAAATTGAATAACTTTACCGACCTCTTCCAGTGTATATGCCACCATTTTTGAGACGTACGTGTTAAAGCGCACTGCTATCGTTTCAAAATGATCAGGCGTTGTATAGTAACGATAATTAAACGTGATGTCCATAGTTTACGCGCCCACCTTTTCCAAAAATAATCGTATTTGCTCATGTCCATATTCACTTAAAATCGATTCAGGGTGATACTGAACGCCAAATATAGGATAGTGTTTATGTTCAAACGCCATTAAAATCCCCTCATCATTATGGGCGGAAATATTTAAAGACGCAGGAATATGTGTTTGATCCGCAATGAGTGAATGATAGCGCATTACTTTGAATGCTTGAGGAAGCCCTTTAAATAATCCTGTTTCATTATGCGTTAATGGCGTTGTATGACCATGGACCGGCTTTGCACCATGTACAATTGCGCCCCCATAATATTCGTACAGGAATTGAAAGCCTAAACAAACGCCTAATATAGGCACTTCCCCCTCAAACTGATTCATAATTTCCGTTAAAATAGGATAATCACTCGGTTTACCCGGTCCTGGCGAGATAACAATAGCCTCTACATTAGATGCCCTTATTTGCTCAACGGATACTTGATCCACTTCGTATACAACGATCTCATGCGCTGTCTCTGTCTTAAAATAATCTATCAAATTATATGTAAATGAATCTTTATTATCTATAACTATAATCATGCATGTCGCTCCAACTCTATGTTAAATAACTTCATCTCTTACCTTATTATAAATATTAAACTTTTGAAAATGTAAGGGTTTACCTTTATATTGTACTAAATTATAACTTGATTTTAAGAAATGAATGTATTACGCTAACTAGCGTACAAAAACTCAAAAGAGGTTCCTAGCTGAAACCCTCTATAAAAAACTAGACAATTTACGAAATATTTAGTTTGAAAGTTAATTTTCTTTTATATAACTGATTACAATGTTTCTAAGTCTATCTTTTTTATAGAGATAGACTTTTTTTATGTTCTCATGGCTAGGTTAGAGACGGCATAAAGTATCATTCTAATCTTTTCAAAAAGGAGAATATTCATGACAAACAAAGATTTAAATAAGGATAAAGCAATTGTAGTATTTAGCGGAGGGCAAGACAGTACGACGTGCTTATTTTACGCTAAAAAGCATTTTAAAGAGGTTGAACTTGTAACATTTAATTACGGTCAACGCCATGATACAGAAATTGAAGTTGCGACACGTATCGCTAAAGAACAAAACTTAAAACATCATATATTAGACATGTCATTATTATCGCAATTAACTCCAAATGCCTTAACACAACATGATATGGACATTGAAACGGGCGAAGATGGGATTCCAAATACCTTTGTACCAGCACGTAATTTATTATTCTTATCATTTGCTGGCGCATTAGCATATCAACGCAATGCTAAACATATCATTACAGGGGTGTGTGAAACAGACTTTTCTGGTTATCCAGATTGCCGTGATAGCTTTATTAAATCTATGAATGTAACACTTAGTTTATCTATGGATAAAGATTTCGTTATCCATACGCCTTTAATGTGGTTAGATAAATCACAAACTTGGGAACTTAGCGACAAATTAGGTGTGCTAGATTATATTCGATACAATACACTGACATGCTACAACGGTATTATTGGAGATGGTTGTGGCGAATGCCCTGCATGTCATTTACGCCAACGTGGCCTACAACACTATTTAGAAACTAAAGGAGCGAATTAAAATGATGCAACAACTTTATCCAACTGTTAATCATCCCTATAGTTTTGAACTTAATAAAGATTTTAACTTTTCAGCGGCGCACTACATTCCAAGCGAAGATGCTGGTAAATGTATGAGAACACACGGGCATACTTATTTTGTCAATTTAACAATTGCTGGGGATCATTTGGACCACAATGGTTTCTTAATTAATTTCAGTGAATTAAAAAAATTAATCCATGATCAATTTGACCACTATCTGTTAAATGACTTACCTCAATTTAAAGATAAAAGTCCTTCAACAGAGGTTGTGGCGCAAACGATATATAAAATGGTACAAACTCACCTCCAAAGCTACGATAATCACCCGCAATGTGTACAAGTCTACTTACGTGAAACACCAACAAGTTATGTAGTATATCGTCCAAAGGAGTTTAAATAATGACAGCTAAAATTCCAGTACTTGAAATTTTCGGACCTACGATTCAAGGTGAAGGACGTGTTATCGGTCGTAAAACAATGTTTGTTAGAACTGCAGGTTGTGATTATCGTTGTAGTTGGTGTGACTCTGCTTTCACCTGGGATGGCAGTGCCAAGGAAGATATTCAATTAATGTCTGCTGAAGAAATTTATCATCAGCTAAAAGCGATTGGCGGTGATTGTTTCGATCATGTTACGATTTCTGGCGGTAATCCGGCACTCATTAAAGGGATACAAGAATTAGTTGATCTATTTGAAGAGAAACAGATTTATACCGCATTAGAAACACAAGGAAGTAAATTCCAACCGTGGATGAGACAAATTAATGACTTAACCATTAGTCCTAAACCACCAAGTTCTAATATGACACCTAACATTGACATATTAGATAACGTCATTGAACAATGTATTGCTTCAACACTTAATTTAAAGGTCGTTATATTTGATGATGCAGATTATGATTTCGCTAAAATGATACATCATCGCTACCCAAATATTCCTTTTTACTTACAAGTTGGTAATCCATACTTAGATGATGATGTAGACAATCATACCGATAAACTTTTAAATCGATATGAAACATTAGTTGATAAGGTTATGACGAGTGATGATATGAACCGTGTCTATGTTTTACCACAGCTACACACACTCTTATGGAGCAACAAAAAAGGCGTTTAATCATTCCATTATAAATGAAAAATATTTTCTAAGTGTTTTGAAATGATTAAGTTTGTTTTAATTGGTATAATGTTCTAATGAACTATGTGAGATAGGAGTACAGCATGATTATATATGTATTGATTAATATCGCCGTTGTGCTTGGCATACTCGGCTTTGACTTATATAAGCACCAATTCAAACAACTCAAATTCAGCTCCGTATTAATCGCTATAGCGATTAACGCTTTAATTAATGCTATTGTCATTGACAAATTTAACTTTATAACATTAAGTTCAATTGCCTTTTTTATAGGTTGGATGGGACTGCAATATTATTTGAATCATCAATACTATACTTTTATGATTTCCGAATATAAATCGATTGCTTTAATATTTTCGATCATTGTAAGTTGTTCATTATTTATCACTTATGGTTCAAGTGATCAATCAATTTACATGTCCGTTCCATATTTAGCACCAACCATATTTTTAATAGGCGCCAGTGCAATATTTTTAGGTACCTTTTCTAAAGGTGAACTTGGCGTATTTAAATTCATCAACAAACTTAAGTTTCCAATTATGATTGGCTACATGCTTATTATTATGTCTATTGTATTATTAACGATTTTGACACCTTTTTGGTATGTTTTCTTAATTATATATGCACTATTTGGTGTTTATCTTGCTTGGCAGTTGAAACACGCTAAATTAAAACAACATTTAACACACAAATAAACGCTTGAAGTTCTTATTTATGAAACTTCAAGCGTTTATTCTATTTAATGTACTTTTTCCTTTTCTTGCTCAACTAATTTGAGATCGTAGGAAGGTTCTTTTAAATTTGATGCTTGCACAATGTATTTAGGTCTTTGCTTAACCTCATAATAAATACGACCAATATATTCTCCTACCACACCTATAGACATTAATTGAATGCCGCCAATGAGTAGGACTGCTGCTATTGTTGTAAAATAACCTGGATTATTAATACCATTTACCATGATGCCTATCAACAAATATAGGATATAAACAATACTTAAACTGAATATAGTCATTCCAAGGTAAATCATCGCACGTAAAGGTTTATTATTAAATGAAATGAGCCCATCAATGCCATAGTTTAGTAATTTCGTGAATGTCCATTTAGAATGACCGGCTTCACGTTCAACATTTTGATATGTAAAGATTTTCGTATTATAACCTATCCATTCAAATAAACCTTTTGAAAAACGATTATATTCTTTAAGTGAAGCAATTGATTTAACTGCGCGTTGACTTAATAATCTAAAGTCTCCGACACCATCTATAAATTCAATATCCTCGACAAAACTGTTAATCAATTTATAGTATAGCTTTGTCATTGATTTCCGAGCGATATTTTCTCCAGTTCTATCACGCTTAGCGATAACCTGGTCATAGCCCTCTTTAAATCCCTCTATCATTTGTGGAATAAATTCAGGTGGATGTTGTAAATCCCCATCTACCATCACTACAGCATCACATTGTACACTATGTTGAAAACCAGCTATCATTGCTGATTCTTTACCGAAATTTCGGCTGAAAGAAATATATTTAACATGTTGGTCTTCGCTTGCTAAATGTTGGACATGGTCGATCGTATTATCTTTACTACCATCATCGACAAACAATAGGTCGTAATCATACCCTTTGTCCAAACTATCTTCCATCAAAATTTCAGTCAATTTGTCGTACGTTTTTGTTACGACTTCACCTTCGTTAAAACAAGGCACAATGACTCTGATTTTCATTAAATTACATCCTTTTCATCATTCTTATTACTATTTTATCAATAAAATTGGCAACTATTCTACTAAAAACTATGCAATTAACAAATAATTAATAAAAATTAAATGAAAACAATACAATTATTCTATATTTTATCTATCCAATTGAGTTAAAGAGACAATGCTATTTCAAATCGCCTATGCTAACATCATCAGGGTCTTTACCTTGACGCGCGTTTCGATTTAAACTATCAATTTCTGCGATTTCTGTAAGTTCTAAGTTAAAGTCAAATATATTATGATTTTCTCGAATACGTGATGGTGTTTTAGATTTTGGAATAACAATACGATTATGCGCAATATGCCAACGCAATACGATTTGTGCTGATGTCTTATCGTATTGTTTTGCTAATTTAGTAATTGTTGGATCTTCTAGTAAACCTCTGTTTCTCATTAATGGCATCCATGCTGTCACAACAATATCATGTTTATCACAGTAATCTTGAACATCTTGTTGATTAAAGTAAGGATGAACTTCAATTTGATTGACTTGTGGAACAATATTCGTTTCACGCATCAATGTTTCTAAATGATGCACTTTAAAATTACATACACCTATCGCTTTCACTTTACCTTCTTCATATAATTTTTCTAGTGCTTTATACGTTTCAATATAAAGTTGATCGTTCTCACAAGGCCAGTGAATTAAATATAAATCGATATAGTCTAAACCTAAATTGTCTAATGAGCGATTAAAATACTCAAGTGTACGGTCATACCCTTGGTGATCATTCCATAATTTTGTTGTAATAAATAAGTCTTCACGAGGTACGCCACTATTTTTTAATGCTTTTCCAAGTACCTCTTCATTTTTGTAAAAATATGCTGTATCAAATGCACGATAACCATCGTCTATTGCAGCCTGAATCGCTGTTTCCATTTCTTCATCTGAGACTTTATAAACACCTAAGCCGATTTTTGGCATTGGATAACCATTATTTAAAATTTGTGTGTCATTCACCATTCTATCTTCTCCTGACTTTTCTATTAATGCTTTACATTATCATCATTTAGGATAACTCAATTGTAATAGGATAGACAAATAAATCGTATGTAATTTAAATATACAGAAGAAGGGAGCAGGACAGAATTTTTAATTCGTCGTCCCACTCCCAGCTTGATTTAAGCGCCTTCTCAGTTCAGTCAACTACTGCGAATTTGCCAAGTAAGTAGCATTATCATAGCATTTATGTCTCAAATGCTACTTTATTAATCATTTTAAATTAGTCATGTGTTTCGTCTTTTTTATCTTTTTTGTCTTCATTTTCATCTTCATCTCCACCGAATGTTGGTCGATTATCGATGAATTCATATTTAAGTACAACCCAAACTAATTGATGGTTATCCATTTCAGATACTATCCAACGATCGTATTGCGTATCGATATGATCTTCAACTTGTAGGTTAGTGTTATGGGCTTGAAGCCAACCACCTATAGTATCAATGTCTTCTGAATCTTCAAACTCAATGTCGAATTGTTCATTTAAGTCATCCAATAGAACGCGCCCATTAATTTGGTAAGTGTCATCGCCTAATTTAACAATGTCATTCACCTCATCATCGTCAAATTCATCTCGAATTTCACCTACGATTTCTTCAAGAATATCTTCCATTGTTAAAATACCAGCTGTACCACCGTATTCATCAATAATTAAACTGATATGTACGTGTTCACGTTGCATTCTAACTAATGCATCACTAATGCGTGTTGTTTCTGAAATCATTGGCAGTTCATGGATATAATTGTTAATTTTAATCGGTTTACCAGAAGCGTATTCTGTTAAAAATTCTTTAACATTGATGAAACCTTTGATATGGTCTTTATCTCCGTCTTCAGTAATTGGGTAACGCGTAAATTGATGTTCTTTAATCGTCTCTAATAATTCATCAACATTAAATGGTTCATTTAAAGTCACCATTTGAGTACGTGGTACCATGATATCTTTTGCATGTCTTTCATCAAATTGAAAGATATTTTGCATATAGTTTAATTCTGTTTGGTTGATTTCGCCACCATTATAACTGTTGTTAATAATGATCTTAATTTCTTCTTCAGACATAGCATCTGTTTGAGCATCAGGATCAACGCCTAACATTCTAATAATTACACGTGCTGAACCATTCATTAACCAGATTAAAGGTTTCATTATATTACCAAAGTAATACAATGGTCTTGCGTATGTTAACGCTAACTTCTCGGTATGCTGAATCGCAATCGATTTCGGTGCTAATTCACCTAATACAACGTGTAAATAAGTTACGACTATGAATGAAATTACAAATGAAATCGTTGTAGTTAATGCATCAGGTAATTGTAATAAATTAAAAATAGGATGCAACAATTTCTCAAATGTCGGTTCTCCTAACCAACCTAATCCTAAAGAAGTAACTGTAATACCTAATTGACAGGCTGATAAATAATAGTCAAGGTTTGCAATCATCTTTTTGACAATTTTAGCACCACGATTGCCCTCTTCAGCGAGTTGTTCAATACGCGTTGAACGCACTTTAACTAATGCAAACTCCGATCCTACGAATACTGTTGTTAATGCGATTAATAGAAAGAATATTACTAAATTTATTATGGTCACTGTTTCCAATTAATTCCCTATTTCTAGGGATTCACCTCCAAATATTATGTGTCCCATATGGGTAACACGGATTTATTGTGTTTTGCTTATTAACAATATATACACATGTTAAGACCTTCCCATTGCGACACCTCCGAAAAAATGTATTACTTTTATTTTATCATATATCAATTACAAATAGTTGATTGTAACCCTTTTGATTAAAAAGTTACAACTTATCATTTAAAACTAATATTGCGTAATAGTCAAGAAAGGTAAGCGTAAAGTGACAGAAACCAACGTACAATGAACCAACATACAAAAACGGTACCTTAATTGAAGTACTTTTGCTGGTCATTAAACTTCTATATTTAAAGCTTAAGACTTTATTACGCATTCTCTTGCCTTCTTATTCTATATTCTCATATGTTTACCCATTTTTGTATGTTTTAACATTCATTATTCAATAAACTAACGATTTAGTTAAATCATCCTTATTTTAATTATAAGTACTTGACTAACCGTTTAAAAGGAAGCAGAACAGCATTCTTTTTAAATCCGTTATCCCCTAGCTTGCTTTGCTTATAGCATTTCTTGATTGAATTCTCCTTGCTATGCAGCCCCACAAAAATGACTAGAACCGAGAAAGCTTACGCCTTCTCGGTTCTGTTAGCTACTGCAAATATGCAAAATAGCATCGTTATATTATTTATATCATAAACTCTTATCGCATCTATTCATCCATAGCTTTTGATGCTTCAATTTCATTTTCAGTAACTTTTGGTTTTAATAAACCATACATAATTGCTGAAACAAGTGTACCAACAATCAATGCAATTAATGTTTGTAAAATATGACTAAAGTCTGTTGCCGCAATTACGATAATACCACCATGTGGTGCATTGATACTTGAACCAAGTGCTAATGCAATTGCACCACCTACACCTGAACCAACCATCATTGATGGAATCACACGTAATGGGTCAGCTGCTGCAAATGGAATGGCACCTTCAGTGATAAATGATAAGCCCATTACATAGTTTGGCACGATAGAACCGCGTTGTTCTTTAGTGAATTTACGTTTAAAGAATACCATCGCTGTAGCAATTGCTAATGGTGGAATCATACCACCAACCATTGCTGCTGTAATTGGTGCTGCATTACCTTCTGTTAATGCGGCTGTCGCGAATACATAGGCTGCTTTGTTAAATGGTCCACCCATATCGATGGCCATCATAGCACCAATAACTAATCCAAGTAATACAATGTTAGAACCTGATAAGTTATTTAAACCGTTAAGCAATAAGTTATTTAACCACGCTGCTGGCGGGTTGAATGCATATATCATTAATAATCCTGTGATTGTTACACTTAATAATGGATAAATTAACGTTGGTTTTAAACCTTCAACTGCTTGTGGTAAACCACGCGTAATATATTTAATACCTTGAGTTAAGTAACCTGCTAAGAAACCTGCAATGATACCGCCAATGAACCCAGAGCCACCAGAAATAGCTAACATACCACCTACTAAACCGGCTGCAAATCCTGGTTTATCAGCAATACTACGTGCAATGAAACCAGATAAAATTGGAATAATTAAAGCAAAGGCACTTTTATTACCAATATTCCATAATTGTTCAGCAAAGGCGTTATGTTCAGCACTTTTTGGATCAAATGAGTTCGCACCGAATAAGAATACGATTGCCATTAAGATACCACCAGCAATAACAAGCGGTAACATATTAGATACACCATTCATTAAGTGTTTGTAGAATGCTTTACCAAAGCTTTGTTTTTCATTACTTTCACTATCTTTTGATTTTGAACTTCCACCGCGTGCAACAAATGGTTTACGGCTTGTATCTAACGCTGTATTAATGAGTTCCTCTGGTCGTTTAATACCATCAGCTACGGGTACTTCTACAACATTTTTACCATCGAAACGATCTGTTTCAACATGCACGTCTGCTGCAACAATAATACCTGTTGCGCGGTCTATATCTTGTTGTGTGATATGGTTTTTAATACCGCCTGAGCCATTTGTTTCAACTTTCATTTTAATGCCCATTTTATCGGCTTGCTTTTTCAATGCATCACGAGCCATGTACGTATGCGCAATACCTGTAGGACATGCCGTTACTGCTAATACGTAAGGTTCATTTGAATCTGCCTCATTACCGCTACCTGCTACAGCTCCTGATGAAGCCGCTTGTTCTTGCGCTTCTTGTTCTTCTTCTTTTGTAGCCTCGTCATCCGCATTATCGATAATTTGTAAGACTTCTTCGTGCGAATTAGCGTGCAATAAACTTTCTCTCACTTTATCATCCATTAAAATGCCTGATAATTTTGCAAGGGCATCTAAATGTGTTTGCGCACCACCTTCTGGTGCAGCAATCATAAAGAATAAATGTGCTGGTTGACCATCTAAACTTTGATAATCAACGCCCGCTTTAGATTTACCAAACGCAATAGCTGGAGATTTAACCGCTGCCACTTTAGCATGTGGAATGGCGATACCTTCACCTATACCAGTAGTACTTTGAGATTCACGATTGTGAATGGCCTCCTTAAATTGTGCAATATCACTTAATTTCCCAGCTTTATCTAATTGATTTACTAATTCTTCGATAACGCCATTTTTATCATTTGCTGCCAAGTCCATTGCTATGGTTTCTTTAGTTAGTAATTCTGTTATTCTCATTCATTTCACTCCCCATCAAGTAACGTCACTGTAACTTGTGATTTTATTTTTTCAATACCTTCTTTTGTTGCCAAGTCCTCTGTAAATGCTGTAGCTGTTCCTGAAGCGACTGCTTGTCTAAATGATTCCTCAAGTGTCAATCCTGATTCAAGACCAGCGACCATTCCTGCAACAGTACTATCGCCTGAACCCACTGTATTAATCACCGTACCTTTAGGGTTCTGAGCTTTAATACTACGTTCGTTATCAATATAAATCGCACCATCTCCGCCTAAAGATATAATGACTGATTGTGCGCCTTCTTTTAAGATTTCACGACCATATTTAACAACATCTTGGTCACTTTCTACAGTCATATCAAACATTTTTTCTAATTCATCTTTATTAGGCTTAATAAATAATGGTTTGTATTTTAATACTGTATTCACTAAATCTTTTTCAGCATCGACCACTAATTTTGCTCCCGTTTGCTGCGTGATTTCAGCAATCTGCGCATAAGCATCACTCGGAATACTCTTTGGCACACTGCCAGCAACAATCACGGTATCTTCGTTCGTTGTCTGTTTAATTTGATTTAATAATGCTTGAAATTGATCATCTGTGATTGATGGCCCAGGTGCATTAATTTCTGTTTCATCTCCAGACTTCAATTTGACATTAATACGCGTATCTTCATCTACTTTAATAAAGTCCGTTTTAATATGGCTTTTTTCGAGTGTTTGTGCAATAAACGCTCCAGGAAAACCACCAGCAAATCCTAATGCAGTAGATGAAACACCTAAAGTTTTTAATACACGTGAAACATTAATGCCTTTCCCACCTGCAAATTTATAAGTAGATGTCGCTCTGTTTAATCCTTTTAATTCAAAGCCATCAGTAAACATAATGTAATCTATCGATGGATTGAACGTAACTGTATAAATCATGATTAACCTCCAATGAATGCATATTTCTCTTTATATTTACTAAAATTTAAATGTGCTACTGTTTGTTTAGCTATGATCATTTCAACATGGTTATCACTAATTGGAACGTGCGCAAAATAAACAGCACCTATTTTTGAATGATCAAGTAAAACATATGATTGATTTGCTTGTTCCATAGCCTTTTCTTTAATTAATGCCTCTTTTTCATCTGGGGTTGTTAGACCATGTTTTAAATCTAAACCATTCATTCCAAGAAATGCTTTATCAAAGCAATAACGACTTAATGTATCAAGTGCACTGGCACCTACAGTTGCAAGTGTTGTTTCTTTAACTTGTCCACCTATCATTAATGTTTTAATGCCTTGTTTAAGCAACTTTTCAACATGGGTTAATCCATTTGTAACCACTACGATATTTCGCGCTTTTATAAATGGAATCATTTCAATTGTTGATGAACCAGCATCCATAAAAATGCAGTCATTGTCTTGAATGTGTTTGGCTGCAATTTGACCAATGACTCTTTTTTCTTTTAGATTTCGAGACATTTTATCCGACAGAATCGGCTCATTGTTTCTATTACTATTTAATGTTGCTCCTCCATGAACTCTTTGAAGTCGACCTTGTTGTTGCAATTTCGATAAATCTCTTCTAACAGTTGAAGCGCTGCAACCTGTTCGCTCTATTAATTCTTGGAGTGTAAGAAAATCTTTTTTTCTTAATTCCTGAAGTATTAAGTCATGTCTTTTTTCAGAAATCATATAACCACCCCGCTTCACCTCACATTATAATGTGTACGCTTACAATTTTCAATCAAAAATCGTCAAAAACAATCAAAAACATTCACTTCAATTTAAAAATTAACAGATATTACACAATTTGTCATCCCATTGGTAATATCTGCCACTATATTGCTATTTTTGAACGATGTCTTCTAATTGAGCATTTGTCATTGACACTAAATCTTCTAGTTGCAATACAATTTGAACACCTCGTTGCCCACCACTCACTATAATTTTGTCTCGTAACGATGCAGATTGATCAATCGTCGTTGGGAATAAATGTTTCATACCTATCGGAGAACACCCACCACGTATATAACCAGTCACTTGTTTTAAATGATCTAATGGCATAAGTTGTAATTTCTTTTCATTAACAACATGTGCCGCTACTTTCATATCTAATGAGCCACTTACTGGAACTACAAACACAAAATGCTCGTGCGCAGCGTTTTCTAATACAAGCGTTTTAAAAACATCTTGGACATTTTCACCGACGAGTTCTGCAACGCGTTCACCATCCATATGACCTTCTTCAACTTCAAATGTTTTAACTTCATAATCTATTTTGGCTCTGTCTAACATACGCATTGCATTTGTTTTCTTGTGTTTCATTCACATTCACCTCTATTCGTCTTTACCTATTATATTACTACCTTGCTATAAAAAATAAAAATAGCGCTCTTCTCTACTATTAGAAAAGGCGCTATCATTGTGCGTTATTTGATGATGTTTCTATTTTACCCGTTTTATTTACTGCAATATTACTATTTGGCGATGAATGATGTGTATTCAATTGATACGTAATATCTTGGTTGGTTTCACCGCTACGCTCTAAATTAACAACTTTGCCGTATTGGTGATTTGTATAATTTTGAGCAATGATTCTACATTCTTCTGAAGAATATTCATGTTTGTTGCGCTTGTCGTTATCTCGCGTAGTTGAATCTAATTTATTATAATGCGCTTCTATTTTACGTTCATTGACGTCTTTTTCTGATGCTTTAGCAGTGTGGCTTGTCGTTATATTTAACATTTTCTCTGCTGCAGAAACATTATTCATCTTTGAAAATGTAGAAATCGTTTGATGTACTTTTGCTAAGGCATTTTGATTCGTAGCTATGAATAATAAAAACGCTAAACAAATTGATAGAATAACAGCTACCATACCTAAAAGTATATTTTTTAAATTCATCTCCTTACCCACATTTCTCTCTAAATTTTTATTTATCTTAACATATAAATTGAGTAAAAATAATTATGTAGACTGCAATTTAAAATAACTGTAATCTTTGTAATACTTCTATTAATAAACGACGCTATATTGTTACAATTTAACAACCTAAATGTAAAAATAAGCAATGACATCATCATTTAATCATTTAAAAACGAATAATGTCATTGCTTATTAGATTTAATATTCATATTATCATTTTTTACGACTATTAATTATTTCGCAGCACGTTTTCGACGTCTTGTTGCTTGCAGTGCTTTTTCAACAAAAATAATCACTATACCAAACAACATGACTACAATAGCCATATACAATGGGAACTCTACGTTAACATCAAACAAGGCACCTGCCACTAACGGCCCAACAAAGTTCCCCATACTTGTAAATGTGGAGTTTAAACCACCAGCAAAACCTTGACGATTGCCTGCAATATTTGAGTAATAATTGGTAAGTGCAGGACGGATTAAATCGAAACCAATGAAAACAATGAAACTAATAAACATGATTGTCCAGTAGCTATGTGACACTATCAACAAGCCAAGCACAATCGCTGAATATAGTAATGACCAAATAATAAAGGTTAATTCAGTCATATATTTCATAAATTTATCAAAGAAGAAGACTTGGAATAGTGCTCCGGCCACACCGCCTCCAACAATTGCGATGGATATATCTCTTGGCGTATAGTTAGCTTTTTCAGCTGTATATAAAGAGAATAAAGTTTCAAATGCTGATAGTCCAAAAGCTAATACCAACGTCAAAATAATTGGTGTAATAAATACTTTCCAGTTAATTTTAGTAAATACTTCCGGCTCAATTGTTGTGAAACCATCTGTTGTTTCTTTGCGCGGATTATGAATTAATAATAAAGACATGATAAAGGCTACTACACCCAATGCACCCGCAAAGTAAAATGGCGCACGATGTGAGAATTCTGCTAAAAATCCTCCAATTCCTGGACCTAAAATAAAGCCTGAATTAATAATGGCTGACATATAACCGAAATTCTTTGCTTTGTCTTTTGCTGGTGAGATATCTGCAATCATACCTGTTACACCAGGCATAACCATTCCAGCACTAAAACCACCTAATATACGAGAAGCAATGAGCACAGGAAAATGATGACCAATCGCAAATAGAAATTCAGATATAGCAAATAAAACTAAACCAATGCAGATAATTAATTTTTTACCAAGTTTGTCGGCCATCGTACCGCCAAATGGTGAAATAATCATTTGAGACAAGGCAAACACTGCTACCAATATACCTAAGTCACTACCTTTTAGGCCTAAATCCTTTAAGTATACAGGAAGTACAGGTATAACCAGCCCGATACCTACAAAGATTAAGAAAATATTGAAGTACAATGTAAATAATTGTTTTTTCATGATGACACCTCATTTCATAAATAATTGGTAAATTCAATCGTCTCATTTAAATTTAATCTTGCTGTTGATTCAATCTAAACGAGCAATGTACAATGACATAGTTGAAAATTACATAATATTAGGACATTGTATACTATTTAACTTCTATATTACAATAGTAAAATTTAAATTCTAAGCAATTAAACTTACTGGCTAGTATAATAGATGTAACTAATCAAATTGAGGTGACAATGATGAAATATAAAAAAGATGGTCAAACGTTTCTTTTAGTACTAGATAAAGGCGAAGATATTGTAGAAGCTGTTACACAATTTGCTGTGGAACAAGAAATGAAATTTGGATCAGTCAGTGGTATCGGTGCCTGTGATAATGTAACACTCAATTTTTATAATTTAGATAGTCAAAAATACGAAGCACGTGAAATTAAAGAACCTTTAGAATTAACAAGTTTACTTGGCAATATTTCTCACATAGATGATAAACCATTTGCCCATTTACACGGTACCTTTGGCACACGTGATTTCCAAACGTTAAGTGGTCATCTAACTCAAGCTGTGGTGTCAGCTACTGCAGAAATCGTAATCCAGATGACAAACTTAGATATTAATCGCACACATGATGAAGAAACCGGATTAAACTTATTAAGACCTTAATACAACGATAATAACCCATAGATAGCCTATTTAGTTACGCATCTATGGGTTATTTATATCTTCCTTCATTTTTTACAATGATTCATGCTACCTATTTAGATAAGATAAATGCTTTATTATTTGATTACCATTTAAGTAACCTTTATTATTAATCATTGACTAACAAAAATGAACATTTAGTTTTAAAGAAAGTAGTGTATAACATGACTTCGCGTTATATTGCCAGACTCTATTTTATAATCCTTTTCACATTCTCATTATTTGAAACACGTGTTTTTAACTTTATGAGCTTAAATCTATTTTTAGCATATATTCCATTTGAATTATGCTTACTATTACGCTTATTCAAACCAAGAAAAAATTATGAGTGGCCACTCTTTATCGTATTTGGTTTGATTTTTATATTACTAGTACCTAATACATTTTATATGCTGACAGATTTAATTCATTTAAATCAATTCACATTTGATTTTTATGTTCGATTAAATATTATGGAATGGCTATATTTCACCTACATATTACTAGGTGTTTTTTTAGCAATGTATTGTATGATTCTTATTTTTATAAATATTATGCATTTTACTACAAAAGTATGGCTTAATCGGACTTTAATTATTGTTCTTATGTTTTTAAATGGTTTAGGAATCTATATGGGACGCTTTTTACGATTCCATACTGTTCATTTAATTACTGAACCATTCACAATCATTCATCAAGTGATCACGTCTTTAAATACACAGACCATTACCTTTATTTTACTAATGGTTCTATTACAAACCGTTATCATTATCTTTGTGAAAGGAGTGAGGGTTGCTAAATGATTGGGCATATGTTTATTCTTTTTCTCATTATTATATTGTTACAACTCATTATCGGTCATTTCTTTCATAAAAATGGTTTCAGCATGACACATAGCATTCTCCTCATGCTATTACCATTAGGGATTGGTTTGTATCTTATTCAAATCTTTTATTATGAACGTCACTATCCTAATTGGGAAGTGCCAATTGATATCAAATTAAGATTAAAATACATGTATATCATCACTTTCTTAGAATATGTGGCGGTTTATATTTGCTTATTCGCTTTAAAATAAACTCAAAACCGAGAACATTAAGACTAAGGAAATATAAAAATAGGCTTATTTTTCAAATGCTACGACAATCTAGAAATGAAATATAAATCATGTTGTAAAGGGCCCCTAATATAGAATATTTCGAAGGAAAATTCTATATTAGGGGCCCTTCGGCAAAGATGACTAGATTTGAAAGAAGCTTGATTTAAGCATCATTTCAAATTAGTCAGCCACTGCCAAAATAATAAAGTGGGCTGAAATAATTTGTTTTATCCCAGGTCCACTTCAATTATTTTAAAATTGCTTAAATACTGACATCACATGTGCTCTCGCTTCTTTATGATCCACTAAAGGCTTGGGATAGTCTTGTCCCAATTTAATTTCTTCTTGTTCCAATGCTTCTTCATGTTTGAAAGGTTCGTGTAAATATTTAGCAGTAACATCATTTAACTGTGGTATATATGTCTTAATATATAATGCGTCCTTATCAAATCGTTCACTTTGGCGACTTGGATTAAACATTCTGAAATATGGCGCAGCATCTGTTCCAGTTGATGCAGACCACTGCCATCCATGTACATTGGACGCAGAGTCGAAATCAATTAATCGTCTTCTGAAATAATCTTCCCCCCACGTCCAATCTATAAATAAATCTTTCGTTAGGAACTGAGAAACGACCATTCTCATTCTATTATGCATAAATCCAGTTTGATTTAACTCAGACATAGCTGCATCAACAATTGGAAACCCTGTTTGTCCTTCACACCAACGTTTAAAATTATTTTTATTATATGACCATTGAATATCGCGATACTTCTCATTGAACGCCTCATGCGCAGTATGTGGATAAAGGGTCATTAATACATAATAAAATTCTCTAAACATAAGCTCTCTGATAAATTGTTCAATATTATGTTCATCCTCTTCATAAGCCTCTAACAATTGTGTAACAATTTGCTTAATATCTATTAAGCCATAAGCTAACACAATGCTGAGTTGGCTTGTTAAGACTTCAGGTAAATATTCACGATTGGTTTCATAATTTTGTATGTCTTGCTCAATGTAGTTATTCCAATTTTTTATAGCCTGTGATTCTGAAAGACCCTTATTTGAATAATCTTGTTTTAGTGTTTGCTGCGATTTGACACATAAGTGTGACAAATCACCTAATTCGTAATGATATGATTCATGTTGTCTTAGTTTAGAGCGATGTGCCTTGTAAAAACTCGTAAAGACTTTGTAAGGTTCACCTTGTTTATTCATCGTTGTGCTTGGTTTGAAATAGTGATTTGCACGAACGGTAGTAACCGTAATATTGTATTTGTTGAAAGCCTTTTTCAAATGACGAATGTCATAACTTTCATGATGATAGCTCATAATATCTCCAGCAATGACAACTTCGTCGATGCCCTTATCAGAACAAAAATCTCCTAATTCACGATAGTCTAATAAAAACGGTTCGATATCATACTGATGAAGTGCTTCAAGAAATGATTGCAAGACACCATAATAGTAATTTGCTTTCATTTCTGTACCATCTTCATCAAATATTTCCTGTGGAATAATAAGATAACATTTCTCAATATCTTCTTTATTTTGATTTATATATTCAAATAATGGATTATTATGAATTCTAAAAACGCGATTAAGTATTACACCAATAGTCATTATTTCACTCCTGTTATTAAAGGTTCATTAACTTTACCCTTTTTCTAACAATTTAAAATCCGCTTCATAGAATGATAATTTCAAAGAGCGTGTCACACTTAAACAAGTCCTAACCATTTCCAATAAGTCAAACTAAAAATTAGTACCAAGATATACGCAATAATCGTTAGCGGTACCCCAGTCTTCAAGAAGTCTTTGACTGTAAATGTCCCTGTTCCATAGGCAAGCATATTTTGTGGTGCACTCACAGGTAATAAGAACCCAAAGCTAATTACAAATTGTTGAATTAACACAAACCCAATCGATTGATCACCTAAATGTAATGTTGCTGTTAATGATATAAAGACCGGAATAAGTGCAGATGATAGACTGGTTGCACTCGCAAACCCAAGATGAATTAAGATATTGAATAACGTTATTAGTGCAATCGTAGCGATTAATGGCATATGTTGTAATCCCATAAGCCCAAATGTTTTATCACTCAGCCATTGTGCAGCACCTGTTTTTAATAAAACATTACCTAATGAAATTCCTACACCGAAGACAATAATGGTTCCCCAAGGTATTGTTTTCTCTACACCTTTCCATGTAATCACACCAATCTTAGGCGTCAACATAATACCTAAAGCAATTAAAGTAATGGACGCAGAGTCTATGGGATGTAAGACCTTCTCAGTAGACCAGAAAAAGAGTAATAATACAGAAATAATAATAAGTCGCCACTCTCTATAAGAAACAGGTCCTAATTGATCTAATTCTGCTTTTATTAATGCTTTACCCCCTTCGATTTCTTTATGTTCAGGTGGCATTACTTTCATCATGACAAAGAATAATGCAATGGACATAAGTATAGACCATGGCGCCGCATATAAGAACCATTCGCCCCATGATACGTCATGTCCTAAGTTCTGGTTAATAAAATTTGTCGCTACGATATTTTGTGCAGCTGCAGTTTTTATGCCTATATTCCAAATGGAAACAGCTTGAACTGCAGTAATAATTAAAAGGGAGGCCAGTTTACTTTCTTTTGAAACTTTGAATGCAGCAATCATCCCTAATAAGATTGGTACAACGGCACCTGCTCTAGCAGTAGCTGAAGGAACAAAGAAAGCGAGTAATATTGAAACCAAAATAGCACCAATCACAATGTTTCGTGTTTTATTGCCAACAATAGATAACACGAGTAAAGCTAAACGTTTGTGTAATTGTGTTTCTTGCATAGCTGCAGCTAAAAATAATGCTGCCGCAACTAATGCAACCGCAGATGTTGAGAAGCCACTAAAGGCATGCGTCAATGCATTCCCAGTACCTAGCCAATCTGCGCCAGACAAGATTTTATCTCCTTCTTTTGGATTGCCTAACTTCTCTGACAACTGTTGAACTGGACTAAATCCACAAATCAAAATAATTAAACCTAGAATCATCGTTGCTGATACTGGATATGTTACAGCTTCTGTCACCCACATAATGACCGCAAACGCTAAGATTGCTAGTGCGCCTTTAGCCATAATCGGTAAACCTTCTGGTGTTGGTAATACTAAGATGCTGAATAAAACAGCAAAACTGATTATAATCCAAATTGGCTTATAACCACTTTTA
Organism: Staphylococcus sp. GDX8P80P; assembly: GCF_017893095.1. Taxonomy (NCBI): domain Bacteria; kingdom Bacillati; phylum Bacillota; class Bacilli; order Caryophanales; family Staphylococcaceae; genus Staphylococcus; species Staphylococcus sp. GDX8P80P. Next base: position 25,900 of record NZ_JAESMI010000001.1, read on the forward strand.
CGTTTCTTTTCTTTGTCATGCTTTAAAAGATTATCATTGTCCTGTATTGATTGTGCTTTCTTCATCATTACCCCTCCCTCAATTCGTCAATGTCAGTATATCAAGAAAGCGCTTTATCAAAGACGATTATGTGATAAAATACACAAAATAGTCACTTTTCAGACAATTAGAAACAAAAAAACTTTGCGATAAACATTTAATTGCTTATCACAAAGTTCATATCATTTAACATGTATTTATCTAACCAAAAATTTCACGATTTAGTCCAAAAACATATAATAATGTAAAGAATGTAGCTGCGCTTAGAATGGTTAAGATTAAGGATAAAATCAGCGTCCGTTTAAAACGATTAATGAATGCGATAAATAAAATCCCTAAATTATAAGCGAAAAAGAGTCCAAATAAAACCATTGTCACTTTAATATTGGTATAAAATATATTAAACAGCAGTACGATAATAGCAAAAATTGTATATGGAATCGTAATCCATCTAAATTCAAAGCGAATTTGCTTCGCACGTTTATCTTCGTTATTCATGGTCAAACCCTCCTATTTTTAATTATAAATGATTAAAAAGCAAACGCCTATGTCATAACTGTGACAATAACCTATTTAAGTAAATTGAATCATATCAAGTTGATTACGTAATCGATTCGTATCTAATGCCTCCCCGATGATGACAATTGTCAACGGCACCTCTTTGTCGATAATGCCATAATCAGGTAATCCCATAGCATATTGAAATTCATAAGTGACCTCTGGCAAATCTCTAAACGTCACAAAGCCTTTTAGTCGAAGCACACTATCTGGTAGACGCATAATAAATTGATAAAACAATTGGCGATCTATAGCAGTTGTAAATGTATATTGCATTGATTGTATACCATGATGATGGGCATGCTTATGTTGTTTTTCATGGTGCTGAATCGCATTAACATGAATTTGATCATATTGAAATTGACTGTAAGTGGTAACAATAACAGGCGCATTCGGATTGATTTGTTTTAGATTTTCTTTAATGTTATGGATGGCTTCTTCATCTACTAAATCAACTTTATTCAATATTATTGTGTCACTATAACTTAATTGTTCTTCTAATAATTGAGCAGTTGACGGACTATATACATCTTTCTTTATAAATCTTTGTGCATCTACAATACCAATGATTGTAGGTTTATGAACGTTATTTACAAGCATCGGATCTTGGCAAGCCGTATAAATCTCAAGCGGATGTGCTAAACCTGTGGCTTCGATTATGATATGACTGGTTTCTTGAAGTTCAATTAACTGCTTCATCTGATTTACTAAGTCACTATTTAAATCACAACACACACAGCCATTAATTAATGAACGAATGGATACGTCATCTCCAAGTAATAAACTATCAACGTCGAAACTGCCAAATTCATTCATAATAATTGTTATTTTCTCATCTTTTTTTAATAATTGCTCTATATAATGTTTTAGAAATGTAGTTTTACCACTTCCTAAAAAGCCATTTACAATTGTAATTGATATTTTTTCATTTTTATTATTTATCATTTTAAAATCTCTTTTCTTTTTAAAATTAATTCGAATATGATAATATATGTATTTATTTTAGATTACACTTGATTAAAATAGAAATATCTTCTAGAATTTAAACATACTTTAATTTTAGCATGGCATTGAGACGAAGTGTGTTGCAAGTTATATTTTATACAACATAGACGAAATTTAATCCGAAACATAGAGAGACGGATAGAATGTCTGGAGGAGAACTTTAATGTCTGAACAACATAATTTGAAAGAGCAACTCTGCTTTAGTTTGTACAATGCTCAAAGACAAGTTAATCGCTACTATTCAAATAAAGTCTTTAAAAAGTACAATCTTACTTACCCACAATTTTTAGTGCTAAGTATTTTATGGGATGAATCTCCTGTAAATGTTAAAAAGGTAGTTACAGAACTAGCTTTAGATACTGGTACCGTATCACCTTTATTAAAAAGAATGGAACATGTTGATCTCATCAAACGTGAACGTTCTGAAGTTGATCAACGTGAAGTATTCATTCATCTTACTGAGAAGAGTGAAAAAATCAAACCTGAATTAAGCGATGCATCTAAGAAAGTTGCAACTGCTTCTTCTTTAAGTAAAGATGAAGTACACGAACTTAATCGTCTATTAGGTAAAGTCATCGACGCTTTTACCGAGTCAAAATAAAATGACATGCTAATACTAAGCCAATTAAAGTTATTCGTTTCGAATCAAATTATAATATATTTATCAATAACGAAAAGCCTGAGTTATCTATCGTAGATATCTCAGGTTTTTCGTTTATAGCATATGTGCGCTAGTTCATTTTTAATAAACGACTCAAATAGTGATCACCTTGACTTAATTCATCATAACGTCCTTGTTCTTTCACTTGACCATCAATGAGAACGACAATCTTGTCAAAGTGTGGCAATAATTTCAAATCGTGTGTTGCAACAATCACTGTTTCAGCTTGTTCCTCAACCATTTGCATCACTTGCTTAGTGTTAACTTCATCCAATGCCGTCGTTGGTTCATCTAACAACCATACATTGGCATCTTTTAGAAATAGACGTGCTAGCGCAATACGTTGCATCTCTCCACCCGATAATGTATTTCCATCTAAAGTAATGGGTCTTTCCAAATTAAGATGGCCTAAATTCAATCTTGTTAAAACATTTTGAATAACACTATCATTATGATTCGTGAACATGTTAGAACGCAGTGTACCATCAAATAATTGTTGAGATTGTAGTAGTACATTAAGTTGTTCAAAGCGACTGTCTTCATTTAGATGTGAAACGTTTTGTCCATAAAGAGCTACTTGTCCACTATCAATACCATACAAGCCACTCATGATTTGTAGTAACGTGCTTTTCCCAGAACCTGATGGTCCAACAATTGCTATTTTCTCGCCGTTATCTACAGTTAAGTTTATATTGGATAATGTAGGCATTTCTTGATGTTCGTAACTAAATGACATTTCTCTAATATCATAAACACGGTGCTGCATCACTTCTAATGTTTGCTTCGATTCGTCCACTGGATACGACAACACATCATTCAAACTATGTAATGCTTCATCTGTATCCGCTTTATAGTATGCAAAGTTGCTCATCGGCACTGTTTGTTCAAATAAAGTTAACATCATCAATACAATACTCGTTAAGTACACCACATTTAATTGTCCTTCTTTAACTTGTAAAATGCCCAAGGCTAAAGTCGCAAATATAGCGAGCATAGCGATTAAATTGAGCATATAATCATATAATGTTAAAAATCGTGATTCTTTCGATTGCATGTTGTCATATGTTTCTAATGCGTGCATCAAATGATTACGATAGTCTTCTACGTTGTTAAAACGAGCTAACTCAGCATACCCTTCCTTGTAATCATAAAATTGCGTAATCGTAGTTTGTTGTTGCTGTGCAACTTGTTCCTTTAAATGGCCTACCCGCTTAGCACTTAACCACGGTACCAACCATAGTGAACATAACATACTTATTACGATAACAATCGCATGAACCGCACTAAAATAAATTAATGTGACAGCTGCAATAATTGCTGTGAAACCAATGACAACCGGTGGATAGTAGACTCGTAAGTAAATGTTTTGCAAAGCTTCTACTTTGCTTATCATTTTTGTTAGTAAATCAGCAGATGAATACTTACGATACAAATTAGGTACTCTTGGAATTAATTGCTCTAAAAATTGAACTCGAACATCTCGCAACATTGTAAATGTTGTTCTATGCGAGAGCAAACGTTCTCCATATCGGGCAATAGCACGTATAAACCCAAACATCTTAACTGATACAACCAACACCATTAATGCGTATAAAGGTGCTCCTGATGCACTTTGGGTTACCATATAGCCGCTTAAGAAGAACATTGCTAAGGCAACGATGCTCCCTATAACCCCCGTCAAGATGGCTAATATTAAATCCTTATCCGGCCGAAATCGAATATGTGGTTTCATATGAGGTCACCACCTTTATCTAGTCTTACAGAAATCGTCTGGTCATCTTCAACTAAGTGACCCGCTTCAATAAATAATCGTCGTGTTGCTTGGCGAATCGTTGAATCACGATGTGCAATCATAATCATCGTTACACCATTAAAATGTTGAGCGATGACACGTTGAATGATCGTCTCCGTTTCTAAATCTAAGCCAGTCGTCGGTTCGTCAAACACAACTACATCAGGATGCATTAGTAACACCCTAGATAACTCGATACGACGCATTTGACCACCTGATAACATTTCGCCACCTTCACCAATTTGACTATAAATCCCCTTTTTTAGTGACAATACTTTCTCTTTTAAGCCAACCATTTCTAATACATGAAGGATTTGATCATCATCAACATCTTTAAACATGGCGATATTATCTTTAATAGATGCTGAAAAAATATATGGCGTTTGACTCAACATTCCAATTTGATGAACATTGTAGTTAAACGTTACTTGGCCAGATGTTGGTCGAATCGTTTGAGTAAGTAGTTTTGCCAAAGTTGATTTACCTGCACCACTTGGTCCTACAATAGCGATAGTCTCCCCACTATTGATTGTTAAAGACATATCTTGAATCGCATAAGATGATTGATTCGGATAGTGATACGTTACATGAGTCATACAAATTTGAGGTTTCTGCTGTACTTTGACCTTCTCTTGATTTACAAGCGTTGCACTATCAGAATCTAAAAAGTCAAAAACGACATCACTGGCCCCCTCACTTTGCTTACCTGTATGGAAGGCTTGTCCTAAATCTTTAATCGCATTATAAAACTCAGGTGCTAATATGATGGCAATTGCCGCCGTCTTAAAATCAATGCTATGAAAAACCACAAGACTTAGCGCAGCTTCCAAAGCAACCAATCCAATACCTAACATACTAATGAACTCGAGCATTAAACTCGATAAAAACGCGCTTTTTAATATGCGCATCGTTAAATCACGAAATCGCGTACTATCTTCATATACATGTGCTTTCGTGTGTTCGGTCTGTCTAAAAAGCTTAAGTGTAATAAGCCCCTTAGACACATTGAGAAAACGCTGACTAAACTGATTTAAATACGTCATTTGATCTTTAGATTCATCACGCGTTTTAAGACCAAAAATAATGTAAAAAAGTGGAATGAATGGTGCTGTAACAATCATAATTAATGCGGTATTTAAATGGATGAAACACATTGCTATGATAATTATTAAAGGAATCATCATTGACTTAAAGACTTGTGGTAAATAGTTTTTAAAAAATGGAGACAGGCCGTCTATAGTCTCGGTTAAAATATTAATTTGCGTTCCCGTGGCAACGACGGCGTCTTTTAAAACAACTTCTTTGCGTAATTGATGTTTCACCTTGCTAGCTAACGTATCACCTAATCGCAAGTTAATCATATTCAATGTTGCTCTTAGAATTAAGACGATTAAAATGATAATTAACAATGAAAAAATAGACGATGTATGATCATATAAGACTTGATCTAAAAAAGTCGCAATACTTATATTTTGAATAACGACAGTTATTGCTAGGCATGTGCTTACAATTCCCATTAACAATGGAAATATTTTATATTTAAAGACTAAATTCATTAATTTTTTCACTTTATCTTCACCTAATTTCCTATTATAAAAGGTTCTTATTGGTTTAGCATTTAATACCTTTTGAAAAACAGTGACAATATAATGAACATGTTATTAGATTATGTATTTTTGCTTTATATTCGAATTATTTAAGATATATGCGCATCTTAAAGTAACCATTTCATACTTAAGACTGTTGTGAAATGCTCTGTTATACTAGTACATTGGAAAAGGTATAAAAATATATTGTGGGTCGTTAAACACTTTTCCACTTTTTAAATAAAAGTCTACTCAAAGCATCACTAACATTTATACATAAGGCTTAAGTAGTTGTCTTAATATTATTAGCATAGATTTAATGCATTATGATATTATAGTAAAGTGAATTTTGACAACAATATATTTAAAGACAACAATATTTTAAATTTCTAATAAAAGAAAGAGGTTACTTATGATTATTATCGAGTTTATCAAGGGCCTTATCCTAGGTATCGTCGAAGGATTAACTGAATTTGCGCCAGTTTCATCTACGGGTCACATGATTTTAGTAGACGACATGTGGCTAAAATCGACTGAATTTTTAGGTTCTGAATCAGCTTTCACCTTCAAGGTTGTAATTCAATTAGGTTCTGTTTTTGCTGCAGCATGGGTCTTCCGTGAGCGTTATTTCGAAATGTTACATATTGGCAAATACAGAAAAACGTCAATTAATGAAGAATTTCGTTCTAAGCCACGTCGCTTAAACTTACTACACGTCTTAGTAGGTATGATTCCGGCTGGTATTTTAGGCGTCTTATTTGATGATTTTATTGAAGAACATTTGTTTAGCGTTCCTACTGTAATGATTGGTTTATTCCTAGGTGCAATTTATATGATCATTGCAGACAAATATAGCAAGAAAGTGACAAATCCTCAATCTGTTGACCAGATTAATTATGTTCAAGCGTTTGTAATTGGTATCTCTCAGGCAGTCGCAATGTGGCCTGGTTTCAGTAGATCTGGATCTACTATTTCAACAGGTGTCTTAATGAAGTTAGATCATAAGTCTGCTTCTGACTTTACATTCATTATGGCTGTACCTATTATGCTAGCTGCTAGTGCGTTATCACTATTTAAAAACTATCAATATATTGAACTTTCACATATCCCATTTTACTTAATTGGGTTCTTGGCTGCCTTTGTTGTCGGCTTAATTGCAATTAAAACGTTCTTACACTTAATTAATAAAGTTAAGTTAGTACCATTTGCAATTTATCGTATTGTATTAGTAATCATTATTGCTATTCTGTACTTCGGTTTTGGCATTGGTAAAGGCATTTAAAATTAAATTATGGTTAATACCATTGAACGAGAGCGGGACAACGAATTTATTTTAATTTCTGTCCTGCTCTCATTTTTTGCACTGAAAGACAATTTAATGTTCACGTCTATTGTTTATTCAAGATATTATGAGTGTTCTAGCTAGTTCCTTCGTTTAGTATCATGTATCATAGGGTAATGAAGATAAATAGTAAATCTAATGGAGGCAACGTGTATGGACAAAAAGAAACTCATTAAAACGGCAATTAATGTTTTACCAATCATTATTGTGCCACTAATTGTAGAACGTAAACGTATTAAATCTCATCCTGAGGTGCAAAAAGCAACAAACGCAACGTCTAATGCTGGTCACGCTATTGCGAATAAAGCATCAGATGCAAAAGACTATTTAGGAGACAAGAAACAAGAATTCGACAACAAGAGAGAATTGAAAAAAATTGCTAAAGAAAACGATCCTGAATACATTCAGAAAAAAGGCGAAAAATTAGCTAAGAAAAATTATAAAGAAGCTGATAAAATGAACAAAAAGCTTCAAAAAAATATAGAGCAACGCCATAAAGAAGAAGAAAAAGCACGTGAAAAGAATGAAAAACAACGTGTGAAAGATATGAAAAAGACTCAAAAATATCAAGAAAAAGTTGGTTTAACGCCTGGTAAACTTGATGATGAGACTGAGAAAAAAGGCGAAAAACTCGAAAAAGAGAACAAAAAAGACGTTAATAAACTAGATAAAAAACTTCAAAAAAATATTGATAAACGTCATAAAGAAGAAGAAAAATTACAAAAACAAGAAGAAAAAGCGCGCATCAAAGAAATGAAAAAATTGGACGGTCATGAAGCTGATAGTATTGTTTCACAAAATAAAAACGAAGAGAATAATAAGGCGTAATGTTTTATGACACGGATAATCATTGATGGAGATGCTTGTCCAGTCGTTGATTCTGTAATTGAATTAACTGCTGGGACAGGCATTTTTGTTATCATTTTGCGTAGCTTTAGTCACTTCTCAAATAAAGTACTTCCAAATCATGTTGAAACACTCTATGTCGATGATGGTCCAGATGCTGTTGATTATAAAATTGTGAAATTAGCTTCGTCAGAAGACATTGTAATTACTCAAGATTATGGATTGGCCAGTTTGTTACTTTCTAAAGTTAAGATTGTCATGCATCATAAAGGTCATATTTATCATTCCAGTAATATAGATTTGTTATTGCAACAACGTTATAATAATGCACAAATAAGAAAGCAAGGTGGTCGTCACAAAGGACCTCCACCCTTTTCAAAGGAAGATAGAAAACAATTTGAGCGTGCATTTCATGCTGTTATCAAGCGACTTAAGGAGGATGTATAATGAAGCGAATTGCAGTATATTGTGGTGCTAGTAAAGGGAAAGACCCTATTTATGTTAAAGAAGCTTACGAACTTGGAAAATATATGGCTGAACAGGGGTACGAATTAGTCTTCGGTGCCGGTTCTATAGGTATCATGGGTGCGATTCAAGATGGTGTGTTAGATCATGGTGGTCACGCTATTGGTGTAATGCCAAAGATGTTAGATGAAAAAGAAATCACGAGTCAAAATGTTAGCGAACTGATTCTTGTAGACTCAATGCATGAGCGCAAACAGAAAATGGCCGAACTTGCAGATGCATTTGTGATGGCACCAGGTGGCGCTGGGTCTCTCGAAGAATTTTTCGAGACATATAGCTGGGCACAAATTGGCATTCATGAAAAACCCATCGGCGTCTACAATCTAAATGGATTTTTTGAACCGCTTCAACAGCTTATTGATAGTATGATCAAAGAAGGTTTTATTGATGAAAAATATAAAAACTTAGCTCCTTTATACAATACAAAAGAAGATTTAATAAACGGGTTACTTAACTTTAAACCGTTAGGCACACGTACATACGATTAATGATAAAGCGACATGTTTTGGACTTTTATATTTCATTTAGTGATGACTTATCACGAATTATACTTTTCCAATATCATGTCGCTTTCACGTTTAAATTGATAACTGTTTATAATAGCGTACTTGTCGTTTCAACATGTGATATTTACTTAATTCTGGTAATTCAAAATGGTCATATAATGTCATACCAATCTTTTCCATCACTTTTCTAGATGGTAGATTATTTTCTGCAGTAAAACTGTAAATCGATTCAATCCCCTTTTCTTTAGCAAATGCTAATACGGCTGTTGCACCTTCTGTAGCAAGCCCATTCCCCCATACTTCTGGAATCAGACGCCATCCAATTTCATATAATGGCAACTCCTCGAACGGATATGAACTGTCTTGAGGGATATAATTCACCCCAATAAAACCAAGCCACTCCCCAGTTTCTTTAAGTTCAACGGCAAATAAGCCAATACCATTTTCTTTAATAATATCGTCCATTTTTTTCATATCTAATTCAGAACGTCGATAACTTAACAGACTTGGGAAATAGCGTCGCACTTGAGGATTGGCATTCATTTTCTGAAATGGCAATAAATCTTCTTGCTTCCAATCTCGTAATTTTAGTCTTTCAGTTTCTATATATGTAGCCATTTTCAACACCCCACTTTAAAGAAATACATGATTAAAAAAGTGCGATATGGCGCATTAACCATAGCACACTTTATCCATCCTTAAATTTGATTGATTAACTCATTATCCTCGAGATATGTAACTAACGAGTTCAATGTGTACTGGAATTTCTTTTAAACGATCGCGTTGATCTTTAGGCGCAACAAAAGTTGCATCGACAAAATCATTACGATGATTAAGTTTAAATGTAGCTACAAATGTATCTGTATCAGATTCAAAGTTAGGTAAATGTGCGATAACACGTTTGATTTCTCCAGTAGAATCAACGATAGTACGTCCAGTAATATTTTCAATTTCACGTCCTAATTCAGGTAATGTTATGTCGCGACCTTCTAAAATATGAAAATCTTGTTCATGCATATGTCATCTCTCCAATATTATAAAGTTTATATTTAATCATTTTATGATGTCGTCCATTTTAGTCCACTAAATACATCTAAAAAGATAAAATGTGAATTCAAAATTGATTTAAATTTATTTTACCCTTCATGCATACATATCAAACTTGCCATAACGCGAGCCAGATGGCTTCTATTATTTAAAAATGCCCATTATGAATGGCTGTTACTTGATGATGTATTTTGAGTGTTACTTTGCTCGCTAGAAGGATGCGCTTGGCTATTTGATTGACTGTGTTTGGCATTCTTAGTTGATTGTGCGTCATTGCTATTACGCGTTTCAGAAGTACTTGATTCATTACTTGATGCACTACTTTGTGATGTACTTTCATTCTTAGTCTGCTTATCTGTATGACTGCCTGATGATTCCGTTGAATCACTATTATCTTTGTCATCACTATCTGAGTCGTCCTTAGCCGATTCTGACGCTACTGATTCATCCACTTCTTTTTGAAGTTTTTCACGTTGATCGTTAAGTTTCTCTTTTTGTTGTTCTAAATCTTTCTTTTGCTTTTTCAAATCATCATTTTCTTTTTGTAGTTGCTTCACATCTTTTTCTAACGATGTTCTTTCATCACTCTTACCACATGCAGACAACATTAGTGTTGCTGACAGAAAGAGTATTAACCATTTCTTCATGCTTTTCTCCTTTATAACGAATGAGTAATCTTATTTTAACATGAATTTAGAACCTATTCATTTTTTACCTAAGGTCTTTACGCATTTTTACATGACTTATCTCATAAGTTTTCGCTTTATTAAGTTCAATCATTGCGTCATTCTTGGCATCGATTGTGCCTTCAATAGATTTAGCTTGCTTTTCAATCGCCCAACGTTCGAGTGCAGCTTTTAAACGCTTAGCGTATCCCATCCCTCGAAAATATGGATCTGTATAAAGCATCTCTGTTATTACTTTTTCATGCACCGCATCAAAATGTCCCCAAACAAATGCGATGACGTGGTTTGTGTTTTCACGCAATTCAACTAGAATCATATCATCACTATGCTTTAATCGTCGAACAATCATATCTTGACGCAAGGCAATCGATAGATGGGTTGCATTGTAATGTAGTTCTCGCCTTTCAATATGATGTTCTTGTATCTTAGCTATTGTTTCAATCCAGTCAATATCTTCAACAGTTAGTTTCCGCATAATAACTTCCTTTGTTATAAACATTATATTCTATATTTATCTATGGTATGATTATCCATATTTAACATATAATAGTCTATTATTTTGAAAAATAAATTAATTTTAAACGTTAAGGAGTTTAGTCAATGAAATCCACTGCGAAATTAGCACGTGAAAATAATGTAAAATCATTGCGACTAAATAATACAGATAGAGAAATCTTTGAGAATTATATGACATACGTTCGTGCTGACTTGAGTGTCAATCCGCATGATAGCGAGGTAATGCTGAGTCGCATATTAAAAAGATTATTAGAAGCTGAGAATGAAGGCACACTCGCATTAGAGTTTTTCGAGCATAATCCTAAAGCACACGCTAAAAAAGAAATTAAATCTTTACCTAATGAAACATTTCAAAATATATTTAAGTATATATTTCGGAATTTTATTTTTTTAATTGGTATTTTTTGTTTCTTTAAAGGATTTATTGGCTTTTTTATTGGTGGCGATAATAATGAAGTTTACTTATATACATTCCCTATCACTGTTGTTGCAGGATTGTTTATTATTTTTATGTTTATACTAGTCATATTTAAGACTGTCCAACTACAAAGTTTCAACAACTCGCACTGGGTATGGCTATTAAATTACTGTATTATAGCACTATTATTAGTCGCTTTATTTTATGTCTTTTTTATTCCACAATCATTTTTAGCTTTTGGTCCATATGTTCTGATTAGTAATTGGTCATTTATTATTATCTCTGCCATCATTACACCGATTGCTTTTTATATACAACATCATTTCGTGAATAAAGATTCTAATACGAGCTTATAATTTTTAGCATCATTACTTAACATTTACTAAGTAGCGCATGAGCTATCAAAAAAGGTTAAGCATTTTTATCAAAGTTATGCAATTACGTTTCCATTATACTGATTGGCAACGAATCGCTCATTTGATATGAATGACTTAACCTCTTTTTATTGATCATTATCCAACTAAAAATACATCTATAAAGAACCAGATAATCATAATTAGCATAATGAATGCTTGTGCAACTGAACTCGCTAAAAATGCGATTACTGATCCAACACTTGCTTTAAGGGCTTTTCCAAAATCAAAGTCTTGAATTAATTCTACAATAAGTACTGCAATAAACGGTATGATAATAATACCGAATGGTGGAAAAACAAAGCACCCTACGATTACACCTATTAACGCAGCATATTCCCCTAATTTAGAACCACCAAATCGATTTACAAAGTATTTATTCATTAAAAAGTCTGATACTAAGATAAATACAGTAAATAAAATCATGGCAACATAAAATATCCATGATAACCCTTCTTGAGAAAATCCAAATTGATAAATTAAGAAACCTACCCATAGTACAAGTACTGATGGAATAATTGGCTTAATTAGACCTACAAAAGCTAAAACAAATGATAATAGTATTAAAATCCATAAAACAACTTCCATTATTTAACTGTCACATCCGCTTCCGTATATTTTTGATCTTTCGTAAAGAAGATTAATATCATTCCAATAAAGATAGATGATGCTGACACGAAGAAAACGTTCTCCAAGCCAACCCAATGACTCATTGCCCCACCTAATAAATTTCCGAGTAATTGCCCAATGACCATTGCATTTGCAAATAATGTTGATGCATAACCCGGGAAATCAGGTAGAATATCTTGGAAATAGCTAATACCTAAACCAAGCAATATAGCTAGAAATAGCGCTAAGAAGATTTGTCCAACCATCATGGCATAGATATTTTCAAACACACCAATACTAAAGTAGAAGGCACCACCACTAATTGCACCAATAATTAACAATGTACGTGTAGCCAGCTTAGCTGATAATATTCCTAATATCACCATAAAAGGAACTTCCAAACCTGCACACAAACTGGCTAACGTTCCTACATAACCCTCTTGCTCTTTAAGGTAATCCGTTACAAATAATGGCATATTCATTGTGTACATCCATTGCCCTATATGTAATAAAATAAATGCAATGAATGGTACAAAAAGTGTTTTATCCTTAAGCATATTGGGAGCAGTCTTTTCAATATTAGCTGTACCACCAACTTGCTCTTTAGCGGATAAATTTAAATCCTTATAAAAGAAAATTTGTAAAACAAGTGTGAATAATAATATAAAGACGGTGCCACCAAAAAGGCCAGCATATCCCATAAATTGAATTAAATATGCACCAATTAATGGTCCAAACAAGAAACCAAAAGAAAACATTGAACGTAAAACTGTATTTGCAAATTTAGCGTTATTTCTTGAGGAAGAAACATTAATTGATTCACGTGCAGATGCATATAACTGCGGCATTGCCGGGGCAAATAACCCTTGAAAAACAGCGTACACAATAATAAACAACCAAATATGATGAATATAAAAATATATTGAGAAACTAATCGCCCCCATCATCAACGCACTAATGATGAGTACCTTTCTATTTATACTATGCGTATCAGAAAAGCGAGCGACAATAGAATTTACAGTAAATTGACTCACCGCTGCTAAGGCAAGCAAAATACCGAATTGATTTGTTGTCATTCCTAGTTCTTTCGTCGCAAATAGCACAAAGTAAGGCACGGTAATGGCGATACCCATACCTAATAGCATCATATTCACAACGAATAATTTGTAGTTCTTTATATGCAACAATGCTGCAAACATTTTTCCTACCCCTATTCTTCTTTGATATAACACATCATTCTAATGATTAGCGAATAAAATTAATCATCAAAGTGACAAATGACTCAACTTGTGGCAACTGTAACATGCTACTGTCATAACTCATAAATGTTGAGCGAATAAGCGGTTGATTATCGATATTCACCTTTTCAAATTCGAACATATTTTTGTCGATATTTCTCATCATGATTTCTGGGAGAATCGTTACGCCTACGCCACTTACTAACATTTCTTTACATGTTGCAACTTGATCCACTGTTATCGTTGCGTGATAATCTTGACCAAGATTTTCATTATACCATTCTTTAATTTGATTAATATAGATAGGATCCGCTTGAAATTCTATGAAAGGCAACTTAGAAACGTCATTTCTTTTTTCTTTCGGGTAGATGAAATAATGATCGTCGTCAAAGAGATGTGTATTGGTCAAATTCATGACTTTATTACCTCTCGTAATCATTACGTGATAATCTCTATGATTGGCTTTGATTTGTTCTGTAGAGCCAACTTGCACTTGAATTTCAACGTTCGGAAATTGTGAATTGTATAAACTCAACACTTCAGGTAATAACGTTTGACCAATTAAAGATGAACACCCAATCGAAATTGTGCCATTCACTTCTCCGATATGTGCTTGCATTTTATCGAAAAATAAGCGTTCGCGCTTCAACATATCACGCGCGTGTTCAATAATCATAGCACCTTCAGTGGTAGTGATTAGTTGTTTCTTTGTACGAATAAATATATCCACACCAAATGAGTGTTCAATAGCTTTAAGACGTTGTGTTACAGCTGGTTGAGAAATATATAATATCTCTGCTGCTTTACGTAACGTCTTAGTTTCATCGAGTGTAATTAATAATCGATAGTCTTCTATTTTCATAGCTTCCCCCTACTAATGTTTATTCATGAACTTGGCTATGAGCAACACAAAATTTAAGACCGAAACGAAAAATGTTAAAACGCATGCCTTGCATTGACTTATTGTCTCGTTTCGCTCCTAATATAAAAGGATTGTGTTAATATCGTTCCCCTTTATTTAAATGTGGCTTATGATGCTGAATATGTTTTTTATAGGTTTTATTGTAATTTGGTTTCTTCAATTTACCAACCATTTTGTTATAACAATACATGATTCGGTTATTTAAATCGTCGAAATTCTCATTGATTTCAATCATCAATTGATGCGCAATCATATAGGCTTCATGATATTGTTTTTTAGTGATTTGTTCATTTTTTAATGCTAATTCCAAGTCATTCTCATCAACGAGTTCATATTCTCCAGTAGACGGCAATACGAGCACATCTAAGAATAAATCAAATGTTCTAGCATTGCCCTTTTGTGTAATATTTTTAATATTAATATCGAAGTAATACTCCAATGGATTTCCTTTATCATCAAACATTGCAGTAATACTATAACGTTTCTTCTCCGGCAAAATCTGTAACCATTGATAATTGTCATTAGCAACAATTATATTCTGGCCTACTACCGTCACCTCTAAAGGTTCACGAACCTTCTTCATCGTGACCAAGCCAATAATACCCTTAAATCTATTATTATTTACCTTAACTTCTATATAATCACGTTCTAATAGGCGACGCCAGTGACGTTTATCTATATATTTTATTTTCATAAAGCCACCAACTCCTTGTCATTATTATATTAAACTAACCTATTAATGTCATCTTTGGTCGTTTTTATTTGCATTACACACATAAACCCATAAATTTTTTCAATTTTATTTTACTACATCTATTCATTTTTTAGGGAAAATTGACAAAAATACTCGTATTTGATAGATTTAAAATTATATTATCTGAAAATTCTAAATAAAGTGATAAAGGGGGAATGGTTAATGATCAATAGACCATTTAAAGCAGATCACGTAGGAAGTTTATTACGTCCAAAGCGTTTAAAAGAAGCACGTGCACAATACCAAAATAATACAATTTCAGCCAATGACCTAAAACAAGTAGAAGATGAAGAAATCGAACGCATTATTGAGAAACAATTAGAAATTGGGTTACATAGCATCACTGATGGCGAATTCCGAAGAAGTTGGTGGCACTTTGATTTCTTAGAGCATATTGATGGTGTCGAAGGTTATACACCTGATCACGGTTTAGAATTTGAAGGCATTGAAACACGTGCACATAATGTGAAAATCGTCGATAAAGTGAAGTATAATCCTAACCATCCTCACTTTGACCATTTTAAATTCTTATATGATAAAGTTGATGGTCGAGCAACTGCAAAAGTTTCTATCCCAAGTCCAAATCAATTATTTCACCCTAACATATTAAACGAAGACATTTATCCAAACATTGAAGATTTTGCTCATGATATTGCTGAAGCTTATCGTCAATCATTGCAACATTTTTACGACTTAGGTGCAAGATACATACAAATTGATGATGTATATTGGGCCGGTTTAACTGAGGGAAGTCAAAAAGTACGTGGACGTCAACGTACGGATGAAGAAAAAATCCAAGCTCGCGAATTAGCATATAAAGTAATCAATCAAGCAGTACAAGGACTTCCGGATGATTTGATTTTAACTACACATATTTGTCGAGGAAATTATCAATCAACGTGGGCGATTTCAGGTGGTTACGAAGCTATTGCACCTTATTTATTCAAAGAACATTTGGATGGCTTTTTCTTAGAATATGACGATGATCGTTCTGGCGACTTTGAGCCTTTACGTTATTTTAATAAAGATGCATATGCGGTCCTTGGTTTAATCACATCGAAAACACCTAAACTCGAAGACAAAGACTTGATTAAACAACGCATTGAAGAAGCACAGCAATATGTTGATTTGGAACATATTTGTTTGAGTCCACAATGCGGGTTTGCCTCTACTGAAGAGGGAAATCAACTCACAGAAGAAGAACAATGGGCTAAATTAGCCTACGTTGTAGAATTAGCAAATGAATTATTAGGTAGCGCTAAATAACGACTTATTAAACTTAAAAAGGGAGTGAGTCTGGGACATAATTCCT
>NZ_JAESMI010000010.1:0-64035 GCF_017893095.1 Staphylococcus sp. GDX8P80P
ATTTCACTAATAAATTCTACAAGCAAAGCAAGCTGGGGATCGGGGCCCCAGCAAAGAGAATTTCACTAATAAATTCTACAAGCAAAGCAAGCTGGGAATCGGAGCCCCAGCAAAGAGAATTTCATTAAGAAATTCTACAAGCAAAGCAAGCTGGGGATCGGGGCCCCAGCAAAGAGAATTTCACTAATAAATTCTACAAGCAATGCAAGCTGGGGATACAGAAATAGTCAGTCTCTACTCCCCACTCCTTAATATAAACCAATGTCCTTTTAAGTAATCCTCTAACTAAAATTAATCATTACTATAAATACTTAATTCTTTTAAGCTCTTGGGTGGAATTGATTATACATCTGTCTAATTTGAGTTTTAGAAACATGCGTATATAATTGTGTAGTCGAAATATCTGAATGACCTAACATTTCTTGAACTGCACGTAAATCTGCACCATTCTCCAATAGGTGTGTTGCAAATGAGTGTCTTAACGTATGAGGTGTCAATGTTTTATTGATATTTGCCTTTAAACCATACTGTTTAATTAGTTTCCAAATACCCTGACGTGTCAATGGTCGTCCATGCATATTTAAAAAAAGCACGTTAGTGACTGTTTTTTTAAGTAATTGAGGTCTAACAGTATTGATATATGTGTCTAGGTATTCGATTACAGTATCGCCTAATGGGATGATACGTTCTTTGTTCCCTTTACCAAACACTTTCACAAACCCCATAATTAAATTAACATCATCTATCTCGATTTGTATTAATTCAGTCACACGCATTCCAGTCGCATATAATAATTCGAGAATTGTACGGTCGCGGTATCCATTATTTTTATTTAAATCTGGTGTTTCAAGTAACTGAATCACTTCTTCAACATCTAATACATCTGGAAGTTTCTTCTCGTACTTAGGCGTTTCAATAAGAACTGTGGGATCTTTCGCTGCATATTTCTCACGTAGCGCAAATTGATGGAAACTGCGAATCGTTGAAATAAATCGCGCAATAGATTTAGCAGAAGCGCCCTGATCTATTAAATGACCTAGACATTCTTGAATCGTTTGTCTATCAATAAAATCAATATGCGCAATTTTGTTTTCTTGCATATATATGTGATATTTTTTTAAGTCTCTGCGATAGGCACCTATCGTATTCTCGCTTAAGCCTTTTTCGATTTGTATAAATTTTAAATATTCTTCAATAATTGTTTCCATTACAACACCTCTATTTGAATAGACTCACATTAAACTATGATGTGATATTAAGAAAGACTAAGACAATCATTTGAAATTGTCCTAGCCTATTATTTGTTTATTTTCCTTTTGCTTGGCATTCAGCACAAACACCGTGAAACGTTAATCTGTGATCTAAAATTTTGAAGTTATATTCTGTTTCGACTCTTTCTTCAACTTGTGGTAGTAAATCTTCATGGATTTCATCTACTTTACCACATTCCATGCACACTAAATGATGATGGAAATGTTTAGCGCCCTCTTTTCTTAAATCGAAACGAGCAACACCATCACCAAAATTAATTTTATCGACGACTTTTATTTCGGCTAGAAGTTCTAAAGTTCTATAGACAGTAGCTAAACCTATTTCAGGTGCTTTGTCTTTTACTTTCAAATATACATCTTCAGCACTAAGATGGTCTTTTTCATTTTCAATTAGAACACGGACAGTAGCTTCTCTTTGTGGTGTTAATTTATATGAAGATTGTTGTAATTGTTGTTTTACGCGATTTAATCGTTCTTCCATGGGAGCGACACTCCTCTATTAATAATTATAATCATTTTAAATTGAAAATATTTCAATTACTAAATTACCAATATTTTCAATTAAATGCAAGCTATTTACAGTACTTAATTAGAATGATTATAATTTAATAATATATGCTGCAACCCAATGATTGTTTTAGCATCCTCGATTTCATGATTATCAAGTAATGCTTTTATTTCTGAAATAGGCACTTTATGCAATTCTACAAACTCATCTTCATCTAAATTAAGTTGACCTTCACTTAGGTTACTGCTGAAATAAATCGTAAGTTTCTCATTGGTAAACCCAGGGCAACCATACATGTCAGTAACAAATTCTAAGTTATTTGCAACATAACCTGTTTCTTCTTCTAATTCGCGTTTAGCAGCTTCTTCACGTATTTCATCTTGTTCTAATTTTCCAGCTGGAATTTCTAATAATGCTTTTTCAACTGGTTTACGAAATTGTTTAACAAGTAATACCTCATCATTTGGCGTTATTGCACAAACTGCTACCGCACCGTTATGATAAACTAATTCTCTTCTAGATGTATTCCCATCAGGCAATTCTACATCATGTATTTCTAAATCAATAATTTTACCATTGTAAATAACAGTTCTATCGAAAGTTTTCTCATTAAATTCCAAAAAATTCACGTCCCTTTTAATTCAGTATATAAATTGGTAAGATGAATGCGTTACTTAAAGTGTATCGAAAGGAGATTGGACATGCAAAAGAATATTTTAAAGAGTGGCATCGAAATTTCAGAATTAGGATTAGGATGTATGAGTCTAGGCACAGATTTTGCCAATGCTGAACCTATCATTGAAAAAGCAATTGAAAGTGGTATTACGTATTTTGATACTGCAGATATTTATGACAGAGGCATTAACGAAGAAATTGTAGGCAAAGCTTTAAAAAAATATCAAAATCGGGATGATATTATAATTGGAACGAAGGTAGGAAATCGTCCTACTGAAGATGGCGGGACTACATGGGATCCATCTAAACAATATATTAAGGAAAGTGTTAAAGGTTCCTTACAACGATTAGGATTGGACCATATCGATTTATATCAATTACATGGTGGAACGATAGATGATCCATTAGATGAAACGATCAGTGCATTTAATGAGTTAAAACAAGAAGGTATTATTAAAGCCTATGGTATTTCTTCAATCCGTCCTAATGTTATCGATTATTATTTAAAACATAGTGAAATCGAGACAATTATGTCTCAATTCAATTTAATTGATAATCGACCAGAACAATTATTAAATGATATACATGCCAATGGTGTTAAAGTATTAGCACGTGGCCCTGTGTTTAAAGGGCTGTTAACTTCTAATAGTATTGATGCCCTAGATCATAAATTCAGTGAGGGCATATTTGATTATACACATCATGATTTAGGCGAAACGATTGCTTCAGTTAAAGAAATAGAAAGTAATCTTAGTGCTTTATCTTTTGAATATTTAAAATCTCACGATGCACTTGGTGCAATCATCGTTGGCGCTAGCTCACCACAACAATTAGAAGAAAATGTTAATAATTACAATAAACATGTAAGCCTTGATCAAGTAAAAGCAGCTCGTGACAGAGTGAAAAACTTAGAATACACACAGCATTTAAAATAATGTAGTTATAATACAGAAGCGTTTGAGACATAAATGATGTAAAAATACTGTTTTGCTAAACCACAGTGCGGGATGGGTCTAAGAATTCATAAAAGAATTTTGACCCACTCCCGCCTTTTTATTACAACTCAAATATAACTCTAATACTGCTTATAGTAAGTGTAATAACCATTGTGATTTTCGTCTTTGATAGTCACATTCATGATCTCACCTCTCAAAATTAATTCATGAAATTTGAAATCTATGAATGATTGTTCGTCAGCATTTAGTAAGTCATAATTATTCTCCCTTATTAAATCTGCAATTGTAAAAATGGAATGTGGTGGTAATGCATTCATATTCTCAATACATTGTTTAACGTTATGGTTTACACAACATAACATACAATCACTCCTATCTATTGTTTGTTTTTGAATAAAAATGGAAAAAGTGATTCAAGCAACCTAGGGAATAATTGATATACTTTTAAAGTGGTGTGCATCCATTTAGGTTGATTGATTTCACATTTACGTTCAATTATCCCTTTAATAACATCATTAGCTAATAAAGTTGGATCTAACATCATTGCGTCATACTTGTGTGCATAAGCGAGACTTGGGTCTGCCTTTTTATGAAATGCTGTTCTAATAGGACCAGTATTCACAGACATTACATGAAAAGAAGGGTGTTCCAGTCGTAGTGCATTTAATACCGCATTCAGTGCCGCTTTAGATGCACCGTAATGCGCGGCATTAGCTTGTGTGACAAAGGCAGCTTGACTAGAGATTCCAACAATACTCGCGTGTGGAGACAATTGGTTCATTAAAGTATGTAATAATAAATTAAACCCGATAATATTAACTTCATATGTTTCAGTCATTTCATCAGGTGTGTGTTGGTTGATTGATTTAAAATACCCTAAACCAGAACTATAAATAATGCCATCTATTTGCGTATCGATATATTGAGGTAATTGGCTAATTGCATGTTTGTCTTGCATATCACACGGAATCATTTGGACATTATGTTCATATGGTGAGAAGTCAATGTGTTTATATTTTTGTTTGCTTCTAGCAAGTAATGTAACATGCGCGCCCTTTTGAATAAGTTGTTTAGTGATTTCGAGACCTAAGCCACTTGTACCACCAGTTACAACATAGTGTTTACCTATCATAGACATTTCCTCTCTAACTTTGAATAATTTTATATTACCTTAAAATATTTAGTGTATAAAGTTTTCTAGTAATTGAGTTTAAATCTAATTGCATGCACTAACTTTTTTTTAAAAATCACCCTAAGGATCACCTAAGCTAAAGCTTATGCGTAAAAAATGAAGATATAAATGATACAATGATACTATTTTGATATTCGCAGTAGCTGACTGAACTGAAAAGACGCTTAAATCAAGCTTTTTTCAGTCCTAGTCATCCTTGCGGGGGTGGGACGACGAATTGTAAAAAATTCTGTCCCACTCCCTTATATGTTACTATGGGTTTATAAATTAAAGAGTGAGGATGATGTTGTCAATGAAATTAGTTTTTTATGGTGCAGGTAATATGGCACAAGCAATTTTTAAAGGAATTATTAACTCTAAAAAATTAAAGTCACATGATATCTACTTAACGAATAAATCTAATGAGGAAGCTTTGAAAAATTTCGCTGAAGAATTAGGTGTTGAATATAGTTATGATGATGAAAAGTTACTCCAAGATGCCGATTATGTATTTTTAGGATCTAAACCTTATGATTTCGAAAAAGTAGCTCAACGTATTCAACCGTTTATTAATGAAAACAATCGTTTTATTTCTATCATGGCTGGTTTACCTATTAACTATATCCAAGAACAATTACAAGTTGAAAATCCAATCGCTCGAATCATGCCTAATACGAATGCTCAAGTGGGTCATTCAGTGACAGGTATTAGTTTTTCTGGAAATTTCGGACCAAAATCAAAGGAAGAAGTTATTGATTTAGTTAACGCGTTTGGTTCGGTAATTGAAGTAAACGAAGACCATTTACACCAAGTAACAGCCATTACAGGAAGCGGTCCAGCTTTCTTATATCATGTTTTTGAACAGTATGTTAAAGCAGGAACAGATTTAGGGCTTGGAAAAGATCAAGTTGAAGAATCAATTAAAAATTTAATTATCGGTACAAGTAAGATGATTGAAAGATCAGATTTAAGTATGGAACAATTACGTAAAAATATTACCTCTAAAGGTGGAACGACACAGGCAGGTTTAAATGCCCTAGCACAACATGATATTGAGGCAATATTTAAAGATTGTTTAAATGCAACAGTTCAACGTAGTGTTGAATTATCAAAAAATGAAGATAATTAAATATATATATAGTAAAAAGACTGAGGCATTACATTGCCCCAGTCTTTTATATAAAATAAAATTGCACCTAGTATTTTAAAAATATATTGTTTTAAATTTTGAAAGTATCAAAATCTTTAACAAATTCAAAGTGAGGGACATTTTCATTAGCTTTTAATTGATGTCTAATAGTATCTATCTCATCATAATTATAACGATTACTCAAATGCGTAATTAAACTTCTCTTAACATTAGCTTGCTTTATCAAACAAAATACATCATCAATATGACTATGGTGATAGTTATTGGCTAATGTTTTTTCGCCTTCAATATAAGTAGCCTCATGAATCATTACATCAGAATCTCTTGCTATGCTTAACTCTGATTGACAAGGTTTCGTATCTCCAAAGATAGAGATGATTGGTCCAGGTTTAGCTGGTCCTTTGAAATCTTCAGAATTGTAAATTTGGCCTTCATGTTCAAAATTATCATAAGCTTTTACTTCTTGGTACTTAGGCCCAGGATATAAACCTATTGATTTGAGTGCTTCGACATCAATAGTCCCTGGCGTTGTTGGTGATTCAATGCGATAACCATAAGAAGGAATACCATGATTTAATAATTTGGCACTAACTGTAAAGCCTTTATGATGATATGTAAACTGATTATCAATTTCAATATATGTGATTGGATAATTTAGATGAGATTCGGATAATCTTAAAGAAGTCTCAATGTATTGTTGTAATCCTTTAGGGCCAATAACTGTTAATGGTTTATCTTCCCCACCTTGAAAAGAACGACTCGTTAATAAACCAGGTAATCCGAAAATGTGATCTCCGTGCATATGCGTTATAAAAATGTGGTCAACTTTTCCAAGTTTAATTGAATGATGTAAAATTTGATGTTGTGTGCCCTCTCCGACATCAAATAGCCATATACTATTCGAAAAAGGTTCAAGGTTTAAAGCAATCGCTTGCGTATTTCTCTCTTTAGTAGGTAACCCCGCACTTGTTCCGAAGAATGTAACTTCCATGCATATGCCTCCTCTTCTTTCATTATATTTTATCATATGTGATTTATTTTGCTATAAAAAGTCATAAAATAAATGCATGTGTTTCATTTTGAGTTATAATGATATTAAATTGTGCATCATTCCATAATTCAAGTGCCTTTGTAGAAACAATAAAATTAGGCAAATAAGTTTGAAGCGGTGCAAATATATTTTATAATAATACAATCATAGTATTAAAAGAATTGAGGTTTTGAACTTGAGTAAACATTCTAAATATATTCCTTGTTTAATTACTATTTTCGGTGCAACCGGAGATTTAAGTCATAGAAAGCTATTTCCATCATTATTTCACTTATTTCAACAAGATAATTTAGACGAACATATCGCTATCATTGGAATTGGACGTAGAGATTACACGAATGAAGTATTTCGTGAACAAGTTAAAAGTTCTATTCAAAAGCATGTTAAAGATACATCACAGATCGATGCCTTTATGGAACACGTATACTATTTTAAACATGACGTAAGTGATGAACAAAGCTACAATTCATTATTGAACTTCTCTAATGAATTAGATTCAAAATATCAATTAAAAGGTAATCGCTTATTTTACTTAGCAATGGCACCTCAATTCTTCGGTATTATTTCAGATTACTTAAAATCATCAGGTTTAACTGATACAAATGGATTTAAACGATTAGTCATAGAAAAACCATTTGGCAGTGATTTGAAATCAGCTGAGCAATTAAATAATCAATTAAGACGATCATTTAAAGAAGAAGAAATTTATAGAATAGACCATTACTTAGGTAAAGATATGGTGCAAAACATTGAAGTTTTACGTTTTTCAAATGCGATGTTTGAACCGTTATGGAACAACAAATATATTTCAAATATTCAAGTAACGTCTTCAGAGGTGCTCGGAGTTGAGGATCGTGGAGGTTATTATGAATCTAGTGGTGCATTAAAGGACATGGTTCAAAACCATATGTTACAAATGGTTGCGCTTCTTGCGATGGAAGCGCCAATTAGTTTGAACAGTGAAGATATTCGTGCTGAAAAAGTTAAAGTATTGAAGTCACTTAGACAACTAGACCCACAAGAAGTAAAACAAAATTTCGTACGCGGTCAATACGATGAAGGGTTTATTGATGGTCAAAAAGTGATCGCTTATCGAGATGAAGATCGTGTTGCTGAAGATTCAAACACACCTACATTTGTTTCAGGCCGATTAACTATTGATAATTTCCGTTGGGCAGGCGTACCATTCTATATTAGAACTGGTAAACGTATGAAGTCGAAATCGATTCAAGTTGTAGTTGAATTTAAAGAAGTGCCAATGAACCTGTATTATCAAACAGATAAGTTATTAGACTCGAACTTATTAGTTATCAATATTCAACCTAATGAAGGCATATCTTTACATTTAAACGCGAAAAAGAATATTCAAGGTATTGATACTGAACCTGTACAACTATCTTATGCTATGAGTGCTCAAGATAAAATGAACACAGTAGACGCCTATGAAAATTTACTTTTTGACTGTTTAAAAGGTGATGCAACAAACTTTACACATTGGGAAGAATTAAAATCAACTTGGAAATTTGTGGATGTTATTCAAGATGAATGGACAATGAATGAACCTAATTTCCCTAACTATGCGTCTGGTACAAATGGCCCATTAGAAAGTGATTTATTGTTAAGTAGAGACGGTAATCACTGGTGGGATGATATTCAATAAATTATCAATTTATAACTATGACTATGCGTCTGGAGCAAAGATAATATTTTGACATTTCTGAGCAAATACTCAGAGTTGAGAATGTACTTAAACTAGGCTTTTTCTCGGTTCTCAGCAACTGTGCGCGCGAGAGTTTAGGCATATAGCCATTTATTTAATAAGCAAGTTGGGAGTGGATGAATGAATTTATCTAGAATTCTGTCCGCTCCCCTTTTCTATTCTTCTCAAAAAATTTTTTATATAGCACATGTTAAGATGTATATTTTCAAAAAATAAGGTAAAATAAAAGTTAATGATTGTATATTTATTGGAGTGAGAGTTTTGGACGTTATCAAGCAGATACAACAGGCAATTGTATTTATCGAAGATCGTTTGTTAGAGCCGTTTAATTTGCAAGATTTGAGTGATTACGTTGGTCTTTCTCCTTACCATCTTGATCAATCATTTAAAATGATTGTTGGACAATCACCTGAACACTATGCGCATGCAAGAAAAATGACTGCAGCTGCTAAAGAAATGGTTCAAAGTTCTTCAAGGTTAGTAGATGTCGCAAAAAAGTATAACTACAATAGTTCTAATGATTTTGCGAATGACTTTAGTGATTTCCATGGCATTTCACCAATTCAAGCATCTACCAAAAAAGATGAATTAAAATTACAAGAACGTTTATATATAAAGTTAACAACGACTGAACGAGCGCCTTATCCATATAGACTAGATACTACAGAAGATATAGCATTAGTAGGTTACGTACGTTATATTGAAGCAAACGATTTATCTAATCCTTATAAAGTTCCCGATTTTTTAGAAGATTTAATTCTTGATGGTAAAATTAAAGATTTGAAAAGGTATAATAATATAAGTCCATATGAGTTATTTGTAATTACTTGCCCATTAGATCGTGGTTTAGAATTATTCATAGGTGTTCCAAGTGATAGATACCCTTCTCATTTAGAAAGTAGAGTGTTGCCTGGTAGACATTATGCAAAATTTAATCTTCAAGGCGAAATCGATTATGCTGTAAATGAAGCTTGGTATTATATTGAATCCAGTCTACAACTCACTTTACCATATGAAAGAGATAGCTTATATGTAGAGATTTATCCTTTTGATATCTCATTTGAGGACCCATTCACTAAAATTCAATTATGGTTGCCTATTGAACAAGAAACTTATGACATGTAAGTAATGCGATGATAAGTATTAATGAGTACTTTTTATCTACTTACATTTCTTAAATAACGAGGAATATAGTCTAATTAAAAAGACGAGGAAAAGACAGTATACTATTATTGTCTTTTCTTCGTCTTTATTAAATTATATTTCTGCGACAAATGCTTCAAATGGTTTGAGTGCTGTTACGTCTAATTGACTCGTGTAATTGTGTAGTTTGATTGCTTCGTCATCGATAGCAAAAGGTAATGTTAATGAACTTTGTTTATCAGTTAAATTACCTGCAACTACTACAGTTTTGCCATCTAATTGTCTTGTATATGCAAATACATTTTCATTATCAGCATCAATCAAATCAAATTGGCCATACGTATAGATATCATGAGATTTTTTTAATTGTATTAATTGTTTGTAGAAGTTAAGTACAGAGTCCGCATCTTCTAATTGCTGAGCGACATTGATTTGTTTATAATTCGGGTTAACTGGGAACCAAGGTTCACCTTCCGTGAATCCAGCATTTGGACTATCATCCCATTGCATAGGTGTACGTGAGTTATCTCGATTTTCCATTCTATATTTATCTAGTAATTGATCAACATCTCCACCTTGCGCTTTGACAATTTGATATTCATTTCTAACAGCAACATCATTAAATGTTTCAATACTTTCGAAAGGATAATTAGTCATACCGATTTCTTGTCCTTGATAGATAAATGGTGTACCTTGTTGTAAGAAATAGACAACTGCATGACTTGTAGCAGATTCAAACCAGTAATCTTTATCGTTACCCCAAGTAGACACACGACGAGGTTGATCATGGTTTTCTATGAAGAGTGCATTCCAACCAATTCCTTCTAGTCTCTTTTGCCAACGATTTAAAACCGCTTTATATGATTTAACATCAAATTGAGAATCACCAGTACTCCACAAGCCTAAATGTTCAAATTGGAAAATCATATTGAATTTCCCTTTATCTTCTCCTACCCAGTCTTCTGCATTATCTGGATTAACACCATTCGCTTCTCCAACGGTCATAATGTCATATTTACTAAGTGATGCATCTTTCATTTCTTGTAACCAATTCTGAATACCTGGTTGATTCATATCTACATCAAAGGCTGGAGCATATGTCTTTCCTTCTGGTACAGGTAAGTCGCCAGCTTCAAATGTTTTCTTAATATGGGTTATAGCATCGACACGGAAGCCGTCAATGCCTTTTTCAAACCACCAATTCATCATGTTAAATACGGCTTCACGAACATCTGGGTTATCCCAATTTAAGTCTGGTTGTTTTTTACTAAATAAGTGGAAGTAATATTGGTTCGTTGTCTCATCAAATTGCCAAGTTGACCCATTAAAGATACTCTCCCAATTATTAGGTTCAGAACCATTCTCTTTAGGGTCTGCCCAAATGTACCAGTCTCTTTTCGGATTATCTTTACTAGATTTAGATTCAATAAACCATGGATGCTCATCAGATGTATGGTTAACGACTAAATCTAATATGAGTTTCATACCACGATCATGTACCCCTTTTAATAAGCGGTCAAAATCTTCCATTGTACCAAATTCATCCATAATATCTTGATAATCACTGATATCATAACCATTATCATCGTTAGGCGATTTATACATTGGACTTAGCCAAATAACATCTATACCTAAGTCTTTGAGATAGTCTAATTTTTCGATTACACCTGGTAAATCACCAATACCATCATTATTACTATCATTAAAACTTCTTGGATAAACTTGATACGCTACTGCTTCTTTCCACCAATTTTTTGTCATAAGTATGCTCCTTTATCGTTTAGTAGTTGATACCCCTTCAACTATTTGAGTTGAAATCATTTTTGCAGTAAAAGAAATAGCTTTATTTCCTAATACATCAATGATTGTATTACCTGCTGTTAGGCCTAATATATCTGGGTTAATGTTTACACTTGTTTGTGATGGCGTTGCATTTTCAGTGAGAAAAGATGTATTAAATGTAGCAGTTTGTATATCATCTGGAATGCGGATTTGATATTCATACAGCACATTTAATAATTGCATATTTAACATAGCATCAGACGTTATAATCACTGTAGGCTTATGACGAACATCAATACAATAGTGTTTTATACAATCACGCAAATCTTTCATAGACGCTATTACGGCGTAGTTAATAGGAATGTTAACGTCGTTACAGTATTGTTTAAATCCTTCTGTACGATCTTCTGTAACTGCATAATGTCCAGATTCTTGTAAAAATAACATTGACCGATGACCTAATTGATACAAATACTTTGCTAATTGATAAGCTGCATCGACATTATCATTATCGATGTGTATGACTTGATCATAGTTTAAAGATTTCCCAATGATCAGATAAGGCACATTAAACTCATGAAGTAGGCGTTCTACAGGATCATCTTGCAAAGAATACAAAAGAATAAAGCCATCTACACTTTTAGATTGAATCATTGTCTTTACTTCTTCGTATAGGTCAGCGCTTTTCTCTGATACAGTCATTCTAGTTGAATAACCTCTTCTATTACATGCCTGATTGATACCGTTGAGAACATCGCTATTAAAGGGATTTTGACGTATTTCAGGTGCAGAACTTTTTTGTATTAATCCAATAGTCAATGTTTTATTTGTTATTAATGTTCTCGCCGCTTGATTAGGAATGTAACCTAATTTAGCCATAGCTGCTTTAACTTTAATAGTAGTCGAATCACTAATTTTCGGATTGTTTTGAATGACTCTTGATACTGTAGATGTAGCTACATTAGCCTCTTTTGCAACGTCTTTAATTGTAACCGTCGTATATCACCTCACTAAGATTTTATAGTAAACGCTTTCATATTCATCTATATTTTTATCGTATAGAATTCATTATTGGAAGTCAATCATTTTGTGCAATCGTTTGCACAAACTGCAAAAAAGAAGGGAGTGAAACAGAAATAGTATTGTTTCAAAATTTATTTCTGTCTCACTCCTAGCTTGCTTAGCTTGTCGCATATCTTGATGAAATGCTATTTTCAAGAGCCTCGAGTTGGTTTGAAAGAAGCGTGTTACAAGTTCATTGTTAATACAGTCAGCTACTATGAATTTGCAAAATAGCATCATTATATTATATATGTCTTAGGCGCTTCTCTAGAGCATTAGTGGTTATTCCTCAACCCATTGTGTATGGAAGATACCTTCTTTATCTTTACGTTCATACATATGTGCACCGAAATAGTCACGTTGGGCTTGAATTAAGTTTGCTGGTAAATCTTCAGAACGATAACTATCATAGTAGTTTACGCTGGCAGAGAAGCCGGGTGTTGGTACACCGTTACGCACACCTGTTGCCACTACGTCTCTCAACGCATCTTGATATTCTGTGACAATACCTTTGAAATAAGGATCTAATAAAAGGTTTTGTAATTCTGAGTTATTATCATAAGCGTCTTTAATTTTTTGTAAGAATTGAGCACGAATAATACAACCCTCACGCCATATCATTGCTAAATCGCCCAATTTTAAATTCCATTCATTTTCTTCGCTAGCTTTACGCATTTGCGCAAATCCTTGTGCGTATGAACAAATTTTACTCATATATAAAGCTTTACGGATTTTTTCTAAGAATGCTTCTTTATCACCAGTAAATTCTGCTTTAGGGCCATTTAATTCTTTAGATGCATTCACGCGTTCTTGTTTAATTGATGAAATGAAACGCGCAAATACAGATTCAGTAATAATTGTTAAAGGAATACCTAATTCTAAAGCATTGATAGAAGTCCATTTACCTGTACCTTTTTGACCTGCAGTATCTAAGATTTTTTCAACAAGTGCTTCATTGTCATTGTCTAATTTAGTAAAGATATCACCTGTGATTTCAATTAAATAACTTTCTAACTCACCGGCATTCCATTCTTTAAACGTTTTAGAGATGTCTTCATGTGACATGCCTAATAAATCTTTCATCATTGCATAACTTTCTGCGATAAGTTGCATATCTGCATATTCAATACCATTATGAACCATTTTAACATAGTGGCCTGCTCCATTAGGTCCTATATATTCTACACATGATGCACCATCTTTAGCTTTTGCAGCTATGGCATCTAATATATCACTTACTTTATTGTAAGCTGCTTCTTGACCACCTGGCATTAACGAAGGACCAGTAAGGGCACCTACTTCACCACCAGATACGCCCATACCGATAAAGTTAATACCACTTTCAGCTAAGGCTTTATTTCGACGGATTGTATCTTGATAATTAGTGTTACCACCATCAATTAAAATGTCATCATCATCTAATAATGGCAGTAAACTGTCAATTGTTGCATCTGTTGCAGGACCAGCTTTGACCATTAATAAAATTTTACGTGGTTTTTCTAATGAATTCACAAATTCTTCCAAAGAATATGTTGGGTGGATTTGTTTACCTTTAGATTCATTCACCATCTCATCTGTTTTTTCACTTGAACGGTTGAATACAGATACACTATAACCACGTGATTCGATATTCCAAGCCAGGTTTTTTCCCATTACAGCTAAACCTACTACACCTATTTGTTGAGTCATATTACTTACCTCTCTCATTCAATTTTTCAATAGTATTGTATCATAAAACTAGAATGTACTTCACTAAACTAAATTACGATTTAGCTACTAATTCAATAATTTTGACAATTTGTGTTGCTAAGTCGTTGAGAGACTTAATTGAAATGCGTTCTGATGTAGTGTGAATGTCTTCATAGCCCACACCTAAAATGACTGTAGGGATTCCAAATGTGTTAATAATACTACCATCTGAGCCACCTCCAGCAATAACAGTATTACCAGTTAATCCTAATTCTTTCGCACTATTTATAGCATATTGCGTAACTTTTTCTTCATCATTTAATTTAAAGCCAGGATAGCTTTTCTCAATTATTACTTTGGCTTCTCCACCAAATTCTTGCGCAGTTGACTCAAATGTTTCTTTCATATGTGCTACTTGTTGTTCAATACTTTGATCATTATGAGAACGTGCTTCAGCTTCTAACACGACTTCATCTGCAACAATATTAGTTGCAGAACCACCGTGAAATTTACCTATATTTGCAGTTGTATATTGATCAATTTGACCTAATTTCATGCGACTTATTGCTTTTGCAGCAATATTAATTGCACTAATTCCTTCTGAAGGCGTACTAGCATGAGCAGTTTTACCTAAAATAGTCGAATTGATAACCATTTGAGTTGGTGCACCTACGACTGTTGTACCAACAGGTTGACTAGCATCGACAGCATAGCCAAATTCAGCGTCTATGAGTGATTTATCTAATTCTTTCGCACCTTTAAGACCTGACTCTTCACCAACAGTAATTATGAATTGAATTTGACCATGTGGTATTTTATTGTCATTAAGATACTGTATTGTCTCAATAATTGCTGCTAATCCTGCTTTGTCATCCGCACCTAAGATGGTTGTTCCATCTGAGTATATATAGCCATCATCATTAATTTGAGGTTGAATATTTAAGCCTGGCACTACGGTATCCATATGGCTCGTGAAATAAATTTTAGCTACATCTTCGTTATCACTTGTTGCGGGCAATGTACATATAAGATTATTAGCACCTAACCATGACTTTTCTGAGGCTCTGTCTTCAACAACATGTAAACCTAATTCTTCAAATTTCTTTTTTAGAATGGGTTGGATGACTTCCTCATGACCTGTTTCAGAATTTATTTTCACTAATTCTAGAAATGTTTCAAGTAATCGTTGACTGTTTATCATTGTGATAAAACCCCTTTCTTATTTGATTTCTATTTTAACTAACTTTCTACAATATCAAAAATAAATTGATTGCCATTTGTATTAAAATCATTTATGGTTAATTTATATATTTGGTAAAGTACATGTTACTAAGTACTTTAATAAGGAGCGTCAAATAGTGAATAATAAAGTACTAAGAATTATAATTATTGTAATGTTAGTCGCTATTATAGCAGCATTACTACTTACAAGTTTAGTGCCATTGATGCATTAATCTT
The DNA here is from genome assembly GCF_017893095.1 of Staphylococcus sp. GDX8P80P. NCBI lineage: Bacteria > Bacillati > Bacillota > Bacilli > Caryophanales > Staphylococcaceae > Staphylococcus > Staphylococcus sp. GDX8P80P. Next base: position 15,637 of record NZ_JAESMI010000010.1, read on the forward strand.
TAAAGAAAAGAGGCTAAGACGAACATCTCGTCTTAGCCTCTTTTCTATTCAATAACTTATTATAATTCATTATGCAATCTTAATGAACCAAACTGAGATTTAATATTTAGATATTCTTCTAACTCATTTAATATTTGCATCATACTTGAACGTGATTTTAAAGATTGATGAGATTTAGGAAGTGGTAATTCATCTAATGACAAACGGATTTCATATAATGAATGTAAACGGAGTGCAGTATAGTCGTTACTATTTACATTATTACCAATTTCTGTCATTAAATGTGATACATCTGCCAATAGAGGATCGTCGACAGTAACTTGATTTAATAAAGGTTTAATTCTACGAAGTAATTCAAGTTGTTCTTGTCTCATATCAAAGTAGTGATAATAAGAGTTTTCATTTCGAATATAGTGATTTTTAACATCTCTAAATGCAATAGATTTCGCTTTACGAATATCCAACTGAAGTTTCTCGAAAGATAATGACAAATCATTACTATAATCCGAGCACGCTTCACTGTATGCCATAAATATGTCTTTAAATCCTTTTTCAATTTCTTTCTTGAAAGAAACGAGTGTTTTATCTAAACTCGGCATAATTAAATTCATAATGAATGCAATTCCTAGCCCAATAGTTAATAAGAGTAGTTCGTTGATGATTAAATGTAAATTAATCGTTGTTGCATTAAAAACATGTAATAATATAACGCAACTCGTTACAACACCCTCTTGAACCTTGAGCATGACAGTTATAGGAATAAATAATAAAACAATTAATCCTAGAACAAGTGCACTCTGGCCTAATAGGCTAAATACAAGTGAACCGAATAGTAGAATTAAAATACAAGATACAAATCGTGATACGATAGCTTGTATTGAATGAACTTTTGTATGTTTGATACACAATACAATGAGGATAGCACTTGATGCATAATTATCAAGTCCTATCCATTTGGCTAAAATGACACCTAGCGTTATACCTACCGCAGTTTTAAGTGTTCTAAATCCAATCTTATACGGATTTAACTTTAGCATCGGTAAATCCTCTTATCTTTCGTCGCAATACTTATCAAATAGGCTTTGTAATTGATTAATAACATCCATTACATCATGGCCTTCTATTTGATGACGTTCGATCATTTCGGTAATTTTACCATCTTTAATTAGAGCAAAAGATGGGCTTGAAGGTGCATATCCTTCAAAGTAATCTCTAGCCTGTTGCGTAGCTTCTTTATCTTGACCAGCAAATACAGTAACTAATCGATCTGGTAACTTATCATAATGTAATGCATGTGATGCTGCTGGACGCGCAATTCCACCTGCACACCCACATACAGAATTAACCATTACTAATGATGTACCATTTTGTTGTAAGACTTTATCAACGTCTTCTGCTGATGTTAATTGCTCGTATCCTGCACTTTCAATTTCGTTACGAGCTTGTTCAACCACACCATTCATATATAAATCAAAATTTAAATCCATTTTGAATCACCTTTCAATCTTTTATTTATTCAATGTTATTCTACTAATTTAAACGATAGAGTTCAAATAGGTTGTCCAAGGCTATGCCATCTTATTAAATACTAATAAATACTTGTATTATCAACTGTAAATTGCTCAATTCGTTGTTTTACTTGCGACATGAAGCGACCTGTTTGGACACCATCTAATATACGGTGATCAATCGAAATACATAAATTAACCATGCTTCTAATTGCTACCATGTCATCAATCACGACAGGTTTTTTTACAATTGATTCTACTTGTAATATTGCAGCTTGAGGATGATTAATAATACCCATTGACGAAACAGAACCAAATGTACCAGTATTATTAACCGTAAACGTTCCACCTGACATGTCCTCTTGAGTTAATTGTTTATTTCTAGCTTTTCGTGCTAATTCATTGATTTCTCTAGCAATGCCTTTAATAGATTTCTCATCAGCATGTTTGATAACTGGAACATATAATTTATCTTCATCTGCAACTGCAATCGAAATATTAATGTCTTTATGAAGGATAATTTCCTCACCGTCCCAACTACTATTTAAGAGTGGGTTTGATTTGAGCGCTTCTGCAACTGCTTTTACAAAGAATGCAAAGAAGGTTAAATTATATCCTTCATTCTCTTTGAATGTGTTTTTATGATGGTTTCTCGTTTTAACCAAGTTAGTTGCATCAACTTCAACCATCATCCATCCATGTGGAATTTCAGTAACACTTGTTACCATGTTTTGGGCAATTGCTTTTCGTACGCCTTTTACTGGAATAGACTGACCTGATTGCGTGTGATTTGAATCAGTGCTGGCCACTTGATTTTCAAAAGATGGCTCTGGTTTTTTATTAAGTTTAGAATTTTGTTTCTCAGAATGCACATAAGCTTCAATATCTTTTTTAGTTACTCTTCCTTCGAAACCTGTACCACGCACACGTGATAAATCAACATTATTTTCAGAAGCAATTTTAAATACGACAGGAGAATAGCGACCATTATTAAGTGGTGTTGATGCTGATTCTGTATTTAATTGTTCATTTTGACGAACGTTCTGATCAGTGGGAACACTTGAGTCTGATTTTGACGTTTTATCAGTTAAGGCATCCATATTATTTGTATTTACAGTTGTTTCATTCTTATTATCATCTGTTCCTTGTTTATTATTATGAGTGTTCGTTGATTGATTTGACTCAGTAGATTCAATTTTACATATAACATGATCTATTTGAACTGTTTCTCCTTCAGAAACTAAGATTTCAGTAATAGTACCAGAAACCGTTGAAGGTACCTCAGCGGTTACTTTATCAGTAACTACTTCACATAACGGCTCATATTCGTCTACATAGTCTCCTACAGAAATAAGCCATTGCTCGATTGTACCTTCATGAACACTTTCGCCTAGTTTAGGCATTTTAACATCCATAATTTTGCCTCCTTAAAATTGTGCAAGCTCTCTCATTTTTTCTAAGATTTTATCAGGATTCATCATAACTTCATTTTCTAAATTCGGAGAAAATGGCATTGAAGGTACATCTGGTCCAGCTAACCTCATAATCGGTGCATCAAGTTCAAATAAACAGTTTTCAGCAATAATTGCTGAAACTTCTGACATGATACTACCTTCAAGATTATCTTCAGTAACGAGTAAAATCTTGCCATTGATTTTGGCGCGTTCAATAATTGTTTCTTTATCTAAAGGGTAAACTGTTCTTAAATCGACAATTTCTACACTGATACCATCAGCGGCTAAAATATCAGCAGCTTGCATACAATAATTTACACATAATCCATATGTAAATACTGTAATATCGTTGCCTTCTCGTTTAACATCAGCTTTTCCAAGAGGAACTGTATAATATTCTTCTGGTACTTCTTCTTTTAAGAAACGATAGGCCTTTTTATGTTCAAAAAATAATACTGGATCATTAGATTCAATAGAAGATAATAATAACCCTTTAGCATCATAAGGTGATGAAGGAATGACGATTGTAAGTCCAGGTGTAGAAGCGAAAATACTTTCGATACTTTGAGAATGGTATAAACCACCATGAACACCACCACCAAAAGGTGCTCTTATTGTAATCGGGCATTGCCAGTCATTATTTGAACGATAACGCATTTTTGCTGCTTCACTTATAATTTGATTAACTGCTGGTAAGATAAAATCTGCAAATTGAATTTCTGCAATTGGTCGTTTGCCAATCATTGCAGCGCCAATAGCAGTGCCAACGATATTAGATTCGGCTAACGGGGTATCAATTACTCTTTCAACACCGAATTTTTCTTGTAAACCACGTGTAGCACCAAATACGCCACCTTTTTTCCCAACATCTTCACCAAGTATAAATACATTGTTATCTTGTTCCATGGCTAAATCTTGTGCTTGTTGTATCGCTTCAATATACGTCATTTTACTCATTGCCAATACCTCCTTCTGGATCATACACAAATTGATATGTTTCATCTACAGATGGATATGGCGCTTGCTCCGCGTCTTTTGTGGCTTTGGTAATAATTTCTTTATGTGCTTGCTCTAATTGATCTAACCATGCTTGATCGATGATACCTTGTTCGAGTAAATAATCTTTAAATTTAAGATTGCAATCATACGTTTTTAAAGCTTCTCGCTCTTCTTTAGTACGATATGTATCATCGTCATCCGATGAATGTGGTGTCATACGATTTGTAACAGCTTCAATTAGGGTAGCACCTTCACCATTTAATGCACGTGTTCTAGCTTCTTTCATCGCTTTATACATAGCAATAGGATCGTTACCATCTACAGTTTCACCGTGGATACCATAGCCTAAAGCTCTATCAGAAAGTTTTTCGGCGGCATACTGTAGTGAATTTGGAACTGATATCGCGTATTTATTATTAATAATGACACAAACAAATGGCAGTTTGTGTACACCTGCAAAGTTTAAGCCTTCGTGAAAATCTCCTTGATTTGAACTTCCTTCACCTACAGTGGCTGTAGCGATATTAGGTTTTTTATCCATTTTCAAAGCTAAAGCAGCACCTACTGAATGCGGTATTTGAGTTGCAACAGGAGAACTTTGAGATAATATACCTTTTTCACGATGACTGAAGTGAGATGGCATCTGCTTGCCACCAGAATTAATATCATCCTTTTTACCGAATGAAGCTAGCATTGTATCATAAGGAGAAATACCCATATAAGTTACAAATGCTAAATCTCTATAATATGGAGATGAAATATCTCCTTCTTTCATAGCATAAGCCATTCCTATTTGAGTGGCTTCCTGTCCTTGTCCACTTACGACAAAGGGAATTTTACCCGCACGGTTTAGTAACCATAATCGTTCATCTACTTTTCTGCCTAAATCCATCCATTTATAGATTTCTTTGAGGTCATCTTCTGAAAGTCCGACAGATTTATAATCAATCATTTTAAATATTCCTCCTATTAAACATGTATCGCTCTATTTTCTACTTTCAATCCCAATTCCATTAATACTTCAGATATTGAAGGATGTGCGTGTGTTGTCAGACCTAATTCAATTGCAGAGCCATTCATAAATTGTAATAATGACGCTTCATTGATTAATTCAGTAACCTGTGGTCCTATCATGCTAATACCGATAATTTCATTTGTTTCTTGATCAATAACCATTTCGCAAAATCCTTTATCCTTAGCATTAGTCTCTATCACAGCTTTACCTATTGCATTAAACCCTACTTTAAATGATTTAGATTTAATATTTTGTGCTTTGGCAGACTCCTTATTATAACCAATTGAAGCAACTTCTGGATGTGTATATATACATTTTGGCATTTTGTCATAGTTTAAAGGTAAGCTAGATCCATTAAACATATGTTCGACAGCTAAAATACCTTCTTTTGAAGACACATGAGCTAATTGTAATTTGCCTATACAATCACCGGCAGCATAGATATGTTTATCTTCTGTTTGTAAGTATTCATTAACTAAAATGTTACCTAATTGATCTGTTTGAATTTTAGTATTATTCAACCCAATATCATTGGTGTTAGGAGTACGTCCAATCGCTACTAAAACTTTGTCTAATTCTAACGTTTTTTCACCATTGACTTGAATGGTTACGGAATTAGCATTAACGGTTACTGATGCATCACTTAAGGCACAATTTTCATAAAATGCAACGCCTCTTTCGCTAAGAGCGGTTTTAAGACATTTTGCAATTTGAGCACTTTCAGCAGGTAGAATTCGTTCGCCAGCCTCAATTACACTAACCTCTACACCTAAGTCTATTAATAAAGAAGCAAATTCAAGTCCAATCACACCACCGCCTATGATTGCTATCTTTGAGGGTAAATCAGTGAGTTCGAGCATGTCACTGCTAGATAATACTGTTTTATGATTGAAAGGTAAAAATGGTAATTGAGTTGGGTATGATCCTGTAGCAATTAAGACATATTGATTAGGTAAAAGATCAGATTCACCATCTTCGTATTCAACTGAGATTGTACCACTTTGTGGTGAAAAAATAGATGTACCCATTATTCTTCCAGTACCATTAAAAACATCAATGTGATTTTTTTGCATTAAACTATCTATACCATGATGCATTTGGCTAACAATATTGTCTTTACGTTCCATCATAGTTTTTAAGTCAAATGAAAAATGATCTATATTTACCCCAAAGTCAGCGGATTCTTTCACCGTTCTTAATACTTCAGCAGATTTTAATAATGCTTTTGTAGGGATACACCCTTTATGTAAACAAGTTCCACCTAATAATGATTTCTCTACAATAGCTACCTTTTTACCCAGTTGAGATGCTCGTATGGCCGCCACATATCCAGCGGTTCCTCCACCTAAAACGACTAGGTCATATTGCTTTTCACTCATTTTTTTACTCCTAACGCATTTACAATTTATTTATCAATAGTATGATGCAACAATATTCAATATAAATAGATTTTAAATGTCTAATGTCATTTATAACGCAATGAGCATAGCTCATAAAAATCAATTTATTTAAATTAGTGATTTATTATACATTTTACATCAAAATTTAATAGTAATAAAACTAATGAATTACATAAGAGGTTGGGACAAAATATAAGTCTCAGCCTAATTTATTATTTTAGCAGTAGCCGACTCGTTTGAAAACGCGAGAAAATCAAGTTTTTTTCAAACCTAGACATTCTTACCTATGCGTTGCCAAGCAAAGAGAATTTTATCAAAAATTTCTACAAGCTAAGCATGCTGGGGCGGGACAACGATTAACTTTAATTGCTGTACCGCACCCTATTTTTTTCTTTGATTTTGGCTAATCATTTCTTTTGCATTTTCTCTAGTTAATTCCGTCACACTAGCGCCAGAAATCATGCGTGCAATTTCATCAATTTTATCATCATCTTTTAATTCTTTAACTTGAGTTGTTGTACGGTCATCATTGGAAGCTTTGCTTATTAATAAATGATGATCACTCATTGATGCGACTTGTGGTAAGTGAGAGATACAAATGACTTGGATATATTCTGCGATATCTCTCATTTTTTCAGCCATTTTTTGGGCAGCTTGACCAGACACACCCGAATCAACCTCATCAAATAGAATTGCTGTTTGTCCTCGTGATTGTACAAATATACTTTTTAAAGCGAGCATAATACGAGATAGCTCACCACCAGAGGCAATTTTATTTAAACTCTTAAGTGGTTCTCCTTTATTTGGACTTATTAGGAACTCAACGAATTCTATACCATCAATCGTTGGCTTTTCTAATAATTGGAAAGAAATTTCTAAATTAGCATCTTTCATTTGTAAATTTTGAATTTCGGAAACGATATGGTCTCTTAATGTGCGTGCTACGGTACGACGCGCCTTAGATAATAACTTGCCTTGAGACATGACTTCTTCATATAATCGATTAATTTCCTCACGTAATTGAGATGTACTTTCCTCATAATTTTCAATTTTAGCAATTTCATTTTGGAGCTTGTCTTTGTAAGTCATTAATTCATTAATATCTTTGCCATATTTTCTTTTGAGATTATTTAATAGATTCATTCGGGATTCTAATTCATTGAGCATTTGTTCATCAAATTCGTTGTTCGACATTTCATCATATATCTCGTGTTTAGCATCCTCAAGCGTATAATAAAATTGGTCGATATCCTCTTTAAGTTTACTATATTTATCCGGCAGAATTTCATCAATGGATTGTAAATGATTACTTAATTCGTAAAGTCTATCTGTAATCGCGTGTTCATCGGTTAAAGTAACATGGGCATTATTGAGCGCTAAGCTTAGCTTCTCAGAATTTTGAATTCTACGAATATCAACTTCTAATTGTTCAATTTCGCCTTCTTTTAAAGAAGCTTCTTCTAGTTCTTCATATTGAAATTTCATTAAATCTAAACGTTGAAGTAACGCTTGATCTGCAGACTCTAGATCTTCTAATTCCTTTGTTTTACTTTTATATTGATTAAACACGTTTTGATATTGTTCTTTTGTAGTTGAATATTTATCCTCTGCATAGTCATCTAATAATTTTAAATGGTATTTTTGTTTAAGAAGTGTTTGAGTTTCATGTTGACCATGAATATCTAATAACTCTTGCATGACTTTACGTAAATCTTGAAGTGTTACGATTTGATTGTTTAATCTACAAATACTTTTACCAGTACTAAAAATTTCTCTTTTTACTAATAAAAAGTCTTCATCAATATCTATATCTAGGTCCTGAAGGATATGAATAACATCTTTACTTTCGTCTATGTCAAAGATACCTTCAATAATTGCCTTTTTTTCACCATGTCTAACATAGTCTGATGAAGCACGTACCCCAATTAACTGGCCAATAGCATCTATGATGATTGACTTGCCTGAACCAGTTTCACCACTCAGTACTGTAAGGCCATCTGAAAAATGAATTTCTAATTCATCAATAATTGCAAATTGTTTTATTGATAAGGTTTGTAACATGAATTCATCGCATCCTTATAATAAATTGAAAATTCTAGTTTTAATTGTATTACTTGCTTCTTCATCTTTACAAATTAAAAGACAAGTGTCATCTCCACAAATAGTACCGAGCACTTCGTCCCAATCGATTTGGTCTAATATAGCACCTATAGATTGAGCGTTACCTGGTAATGTTTTTAAGACTAATAAATTTCCAGTTCCTTCAATGTTAACAAATGAGTCCATAAGATAACGTCCCAATTTTTCAAGTGGATGATATTTTCGATCATTCGGCAAGCTATAAACATATTGACCTGTTGGTGCGGGTACTTTGATTAATTGTAATTCTTTAATATCACGAGATACAGTTGCTTGAGTCACATTAAGGTCGTATTCATTTAGACGTTTGACGAGTTCGTCTTGCGTTTCTATCTTTTCGCTTGAGATAATTTCTCTTATTTTTATGTGTCTCACTGATTTTTTTGCCATTATGAACACTCCTAGTTTCGAATAATTATACAATGATTTTAACACAACATAATTTTTACTACTACTATTGCTATTATGCATAAGTAACTGATAACTCAATAATCGTAAATTGTTTAAATTAATGACATAGCGCTATTATTGAATGATTTTGTTTGAAAAAATGTATATATTTATAAATAATTATGTAAATTTTTAATAATAATGATAACGAGCGCCTAGTCATTAAAATAAAGTATTAAAACACCCTTCAAAGCTGCTGTTTAAAACAATAACTTTAAAGGGTTCTTATTCGTTCAACTTAATGATCACGAGTGTAAAATAAATCAACGACATCTAGTAAAGGCTTAATATCGTATTGCTCAGAGAGCTTTTCAATTGATTCAGTGGCAGCATTTTTATGAAAATCAAGTTTTTCTTCTGCACCTTGTTTTCCTAATAATGAAACATAAGTGCTTTTGTGATTTTCAATATCACTACCTACTTTTTTACCTAACTTAGATTCATCACCATACACATCTAGTAAATCATCTTTAATCTGGAACATTAGACCTAGATGATCGCTAAATGATTCAAGTAATTGTGACGTCGATTGATCGACTTTTGCAATATCGGCAGCACTTAATATCGCAAATTTTAATAATGCACCTGTTTTAGCTTTATGTATTTGTTCAAGGGTTTCCAAATCAACAGGTTTATCCTCGCTTTGCATGTCTAATGTTTGGCCACCCACCATACCTAAGTGACCGCTATTGTGAGCTAATCTTGAAAGCACCTTTACTTTAACCTCTGGTTCTAATAAATCGTCGTCAGCAACGATTTCAAAAGCCTTCGTTAAAAGTGCGTCTCCAGCTAAAATAGCTTTCCATTCACCATAAACTTTATGATTTGTTAATTTTCCACGACGATAATCATCATTATCCATAGGAGGTAAATCATCATGTATTAAAGAATATGTGTGAATCATTTCCAATGCTAAAGCCGTTTGTTTACCTTTGATATAATCTTGATTTAATACATCCAACGTTAAGAAAACAAGTAGTGGTCTTATTCTTTTACCACCTGCATTAAGTGAATACTGCATACTTTCTTCAAGATTGGTATTTAATGGTGAAGGTTTAATTACACCGTCAAGAGCGCTATTAATTTGTTCAATTAACTCATTCATTGACATCTTTGTCATTATCTTCATCCTCTGCTTCATCTTTAATAAGTTGATTAACTTTATTTTCTGCATCTTTCAGCGTTGCATCACATGTGGCTGAAAGTTTCATTCCTCGCTGATATAACTCTAGTGATTCTTCAAGAGATACAGTTTCATTATCTAACTTTTGAACGATTTTTTCCAATTCTTGCATCATTTCTTCAAAACTTTGTTGATCTTTACTCATGTTCACACCTAACCTTTTTAACAATAGCATCAACGCTACCATCTTTCATTGCTAATGTAATTTCATCATTTTCATTTAAGTCTTGTGTACTTGTAACCACTTGGTCGTTCTTATTAATAATAGTATAGCCTCTTAGCATTGTATTAGTCGGACTTAAGTTATTTAATAGTTCAATTTTATTTTTGAGCTCTAATTGATTATTTTGAATACTTTTCTTGGTTAAGTTTGTTAATCGACTATTAATGTTCATTAAGTGTTTATTATTTTGCGTAATGGATTGCTTTAAAGCTTTTAAATTAAAATTTTGACGAAGTACTTTAATTTGATACTTTTTACTTTCAATTTTAGATGATATTAATTGAGATAATTGCTTTTCTAAATCATCTTTTCGTTGAATTTGTTGATCATATAATAATGAGGGTTGTTTAAATTTATAATACGATGATAAATGGTCGAGCTGTTTATGTTGTTTTTCAAGATATTGTTTTATATATCTTGAAAGCGAAAACTGATATTGTTTAATTTGTTGCATCAATTCGTACTGATCGGGTGTAGCGATGACCGCAGCTTGAGTAGGTGTTGCTGCCCTTACATCAGCGACAAAATCACTTAAAGTAAAATCAGTTTCATGTCCGACAGCTGAAATAATAGGTGTTTGACATTCAAAGATTGCTTTCACAACATCCTCTTCGTTAAAGTTCCATAAGTCTTCTATAGAACCACCACCACGACCAACTATAATGGTATCGACGCCAAGCGCGTCAGTGTGTTTTATTTTTTCGATAATATCTTCTTTTGCTTGAGTTCCTTGCACCAAAGTACTTAATTGAATTTTTTCAACTAAAGGATATCTGCTATTGATTGTAGACACAATATCCCTAATTGCTGCACCGGTACTTGCAGTTAAGATCGCAATTTTTTTAGGGAATCGGGGAATAGGCTTTTTATATTCATTACTAAAATAGCCTTCTTTTTTTAATTTTATCTTTAATTGTTCTAACTTTTGATACAAGTTCCCTATACCATCTAATTCCATCTTATTTACATAAATTTGATAGTTTCCACGTCGCTCATATACAGAAACACGTGCTTCTAAGAGAACTTCGTCACCTTCTTTAGGATCAAAAGTAAGTTTGCTAGCATTGCCCTTAAACATCATTGCACTAATGACGCTATCTTTATCTTTAACATTGAAATAAAGGTGTCCGCTAGAATGCCTTTTAAAGTTAGATAGTTCGCCTTTAAGCAAAATAGACTGTAAATGTGGGTCTTGGTCAAATTTGTATTTAATATATTTTGTTAATGTTGTTACACTTAAGTATTCAGACATAGTCATCACTCAAATTAATTATTTTATGTTACTTAGCACACCGTTAATAAATTTATAATGTTCATCGTCACTAAACTGTTTTGCCAATTCTACAGCTTCATTGATGATTACTTTTGGTGGTGTATCACTGTGTAATAATTCAAATGTAGCCATACGTAGTATAATTCGGTCTGTTTTTAGCAAACGTTGAAGTGACCAATCTTTAAGATATGGTTTGATCGTATCATCTAAAACCGGTTCATGATCTTTTACACCAGTCACTAACCAGTGTATAAATTCAAAGTCTAAATCTGGCTCATCATCTTTAATAAAATTGATTGCTTCATTGATAGTTAATTCTGTATCTTTCATTTCTAACTGAAACAAAGTTTGAAATGATTGCTTTCTTGATTCTTTTCGACTCATAAATAACTCCTTGTTAATGTAATCTTTATATTATTCGACAGTGATATGCATGATATGAACGTTAATTTCTTTAGGTTCGATTGCAGTCATTGTTTTAATTGAGTTGAAAATGGATGTTTGAATTTTGCTCGCAAACTTAGAAATATTTATACCATGTTTAATAGAGCAATATACATCAATTTGAATGCCATCTTCTTTAACATCAATTTTTAAATTTCTATTGAGATTTTTTCGACTCATTTTCTCAATATTACTATTTTTTAATTCTGCAAAATGTCCGGTAACACCGTTTACCTCTGATACTGCAATACTTGCAACTACAGAGATAACTTCTGGTGCAATTTCAATTTTACCTAAATTTGAATTTGAATAATCTGCCACTTTAACCATTTAGACTACCTCCTACTCATTGTCATTCATAATATTATATTGCTCTAAGAAATTTGTATTAAATGATCCACTTCTAAAAATATCATTATTCATTAATTTCAAGTGGAACGGAATTGTTGTATCGATTCCTAAAATTAAATACTCGCTTAATGCTCTGATTCCAGTCATAATCGCTTCTTCACGAGTAGGTTCATGTACAATTAACTTAGCAACCATAGAATCGTAATATGGAGGGATTGTATAATTCGTATAGCAAGCTGATTCAATTCTCACACCATAACCTCCAGGCGCAAGGTATTGGGTAATTTTACCGGGAGAAGGCATGAAATTCTTATATGGATTTTCAGCATTTATACGATATTCAATCGCATGCCCATTAATAGTAATATCATCTTGCGTATATGGTAATGTTTCACCCATCGCAACTTTTAATTGCAATTTAACTAAGTCTATTCCCGTAACCATTTCAGTAACCGGATGTTCAACTTGGATACGCGTGTTCATTTCCATAAAGTAAAATTGATTATCATTTAAGTCATAAATAAATTCAATTGTACCTGCGTTCTCATAATTTACTGCTTTAGCAGCTCTAATTGCAGCATTTCCCATTTCTTCACGTTGTTCATTCGTTAATATAGGTGATGGTGATTCTTCAACTAACTTTTGCATACGTCTCTGAATCGTGCAATCCCTCTCTCCGAGATGAATTACATTTCCGTATTGGTCACCAATTATTTGAATTTCTATATGGCGGAAGTTCTCGATAAATTTTTCAAGATAAAGTCCCCCATTACCGAAAGCAGTTTCTGCTTCTTGTTGGGTCATTCGATAGCCATTTTCAAGTTCTTTCTCTGTTCTGGCCACTCGAATCCCTTTACCGCCACCGCCTGCTGTCGCTTTAATAATTACAGGATAGCCGATTTCTTCAGCGATTTGTTTAGCATCCTCTATAGATGTTACAAGACCATCGCTTCCTGGTACAACTGGTACATTGGCAGCAATCATTTCAGCTTTTGCAACGTCTTTAATACCCATTTTTTGAATAGATTCATAGCTAGGACCAATGAATTTCAATTGGCAAGCTTCACATAGTTCGGCAAAGTCACCGTTCTCAGCTAAAAAGCCATAACCCGGATGAATGCCGTCACACCCTGTTGACGTTGCTATAGATAAGATATTAGGAATATTTAAATATGAATCTTTAGACTGAGTAGGACCAACGCAATATGCTTCATCAGCAATTTGAGTATGTAATGCGTCTTTATCTCCCTCAGAATAAATAGCAACGGTTTGTATGCCTAAATCATGGCAAGCTCTGATAATTCTAACCGCAATTTCTCCACGATTAGCGATTAAGATTTTTTTCATTATTTCACCTTAAATAACGGTTGGCCATACTCTACCATTTGTCCGTCTTCTACTAATATTTCAACGATTTCTCCAGAAACTTCTGCTTGAATTTCATTAAATAATTTCATTGCTTCTAAAATACATACAGTTGATTCATTTGTAACTTTATCACCAACTTGAACATAAGCATCTTCCTCAGGTGATGGAGATTTATAAAATGTACCGACCATTGGTGCATTAATCGTTTGATATGATGATTCATCATCTTGACTTTTATTTTCTTCAACAGGTGCTTCTGATACACTTTGATTTGGTGTTGACATTGTTGGTGCAGCAGGTGCTAAAGGTGCTTGTTGTGTATATTGTGGTGTAATTATTTCAGTTTCTTTTTGTTTTTTTAGATTAACTACACTACCTTTATTATCTTCAATATTAATTTCAGTTAAACTTGATTGATCAAGAATTTCGATTAATTCTTTTATTTCTTTAAAATTCATAAGTTACTGACTCCTCGACTTAGTTTTCATCTACCAATCTATTTTACTTGACTCAACTTGCCAATTCAAGCATGTGTCATTTTATGGCAAATAGTTGGGAGTGGGACAGAATTCCTTTTGAATTCGTCGTCTCTCTCCCAACTTGCTTTGCTTGTAGAATTTCTTAGTGAAATTCTCTTTGTTGGGGCCCCGCCCGCAAGGGTGACTAGAACTGAGAAAAGATTGAATTAAGCGCCTTCTCAGTTCAGTCAGCTACTGCGAATTTGCAAAATAGCTCCATTATATTATTTATGTCCCAGCCTCCTGATATTTTATAATTTTTTATATGCATGATTTGAGTATTAAAAAAAGTCTTTCTAATTGGTAATCAGAAAGACTCTAGTTATCGTTCATAATAAATTAAGCTCTTGAAATATAGCTTCCATCACCAGTATTAATTACTAATACATCACCTTCATTAACAAATAAAGGTACATTTAATGTATAACCAGTTTCAACTGTAGCTGATTTAGTTGCACCAGTAGCAGTATCACCTTTAATACCAGGTTCAGTTTCAGTAACTTCTAATTCAACTGTCTTAGGCAATTCAACACCGATTGTTTCACCTTCGTATGATTGAATTTGAACTTCCATGTTTGCTTTTAAGAATTTTAATTCATCTTTTAAATAATCTGCTGATAATTCAGTTTGATCAAACGTTTCATTATCCATGAACACATGATTATCACCATCTGCATATAAATATTGCATACGACGGTTTTCAATCATTGCTTGTTCAACTTTTTCTCCAGCTCTAAATGTTTTTTCTTGTATTGCACCTGTTCTTAAATTACGTAATTTAGAACGAACAAAGGCAGAACCTTTACCTGGTTTTACATGTTGGAAATCAATAACTTTCCAAATGCCATTATCTACAGAAATTGTTAAACCTGTTTTAAAATCATTAACCGAAATCATTCAGTTTCCTCCTCAAATATGCGCTTTCTATAAAATAATAAGGTCTTTTGTACATTTAGTAAAGACTTCGCAGCCATTTTCAGTGATTAAAATATCATCTTCTATACGTACACCACCAAGACCATCTACATAAATACCTGGTTCAATAGTAACACAATTATTTACTTGAATCGTTCCCTTTGCATTTTTAGACAATAATGGTCCTTCGTGTATATCTAATCCAATACCATGACCGAGTGAATGACCAAATGCTTCTCCATATCCATGAGACGCAATATAATCTCTTGATAAAGCGTCTGCTTCTGCCACAGTCATGCCAGCTTTGATTTCATTGATGGCTTTTATTTGGGATTCAAGAACAATATTATAAATGTCTTTCATCTTTGGATCAGGTTCACCTATAGCAAATGTTCTTGTAATATCAGAGCAATATCCTCTGTAGTATGCACCAAAGTCTAATGTGATCATATCCCCTTGTTCAATAACTTTATCACTTGCTACGCCGTGTGGTAAGGCGCCTCTATAACCTGATGCTACAATTGTGTCGAATGAAGGTCCATCTGCACCTAATTCTAGCATTTTGCTCTCTAATTTCGCCTTTAATGTTCTTTCAGTCATGCCAGCCTCGGTAATTTCTAAGATATAATTATATGTATCATCAACTATTTTAGCAGCATATCTAATTTT
Organism: Staphylococcus sp. GDX8P80P; assembly: GCF_017893095.1. Lineage (NCBI taxonomy): Bacteria > Bacillati > Bacillota > Bacilli > Caryophanales > Staphylococcaceae > Staphylococcus > Staphylococcus sp. GDX8P80P. The sequence continues at coordinate 31,546 of NZ_JAESMI010000010.1, forward strand.
CTCAATTTCCTCTGGTGTTTTTACTTCTCTAATTTTTTCAATGTCGTCACCAATTGAAACTAAATTTGCGCTTGATTGATTTAACGTTTGGTAAGTATCGTAACTTACTAAGTGACCTTCAAACCCAATTGACTTAAATTGGTTATGATTGATAATTTCAACGATTTCTTCAATTAATCCACCACTGCGCTTGATAATTTCGAAATGAGTAGCCTGTTCGGTAGCTTGTTCAATATAACGGAAGTCTGTTATTAATTGATAACGATCTTTTGAAATAACTAATGCACCACTTGTACCAGTAAAATCAGATAAATATCTTCGATTATAATCTGATAAGATAACTAAAGCATCTATTTGATGATGATTTAGTAGTTCTTGAACTTTTGCTAATTTATTCATACAAATCACTCCTAGTATAACGTTTGTACATTTGCTCTATTTACATTAAAATAATAGCATAATTATTTTAGAAATAAAGAGATTTTGGTTTAGGGAGATTTTAATGAAAAAATTAATCGTTATTCTAGGAGCTTCATGTTTATTGGTTGGTTGTGGCTCTCAAAATTTAGGACCTTTGGAAGACAAGACAACCAAATTAAGAGATGAAAACCATAACTTGAAGTTAGATATCCAACAGCTAAATCAAGATATTAGTAATCAAAAAGCACAAGTTGAAGCTCTTAATAAAGATAAAAAGAATGTATCTAAAACTGTTGATAACAATAAAGAAGCTAAATTTCTAGATGCTTCTTCAAAATATTATCAAGATATTACTAAAGTGATTAGTAATTATAATCAACTAGATTTAACTAAAAAGAAAAAAGAGGATAAAAAGCAAAATCTTGAAAAATTAAATACTATAACAAACGATATTGATGATGCGTATAGTAAATATAAAGGCACGATTTCAACTAAAGATTTATCAAGTGCCAATAAAAACGAAGATAAGAATATTAGACAAATGAATAAAGAATTACAATCAGCATTTAAAGATATAAAGAGTGGATATGAAACTAACAATTCTAATAAATTAAATAAAGGTAAGACAAAGCTATCTCAAGTTAACATGTCCAATAATTCATAAATATAGGAGTTTTTGTATTGAAAAATATATTGTTTTATTTAGTATTAATTATTGCAGCAATTGGCTTAATCTTAAATCTGAATGCGTTTATGATGTCATTTGCTAAAACTATTTTTACTTTTATAATCATCGCAATCATTATTTATTTAATATACTATTTCTTCTTCTTAACTGAAGATCAACGTAAATATAAAAGAGCTGCAAGAAAATATAAAAAGAAACATCGTAAATAATACGAGGCTGGGACATAAATAATATCATAATGCTATTTTGCAAATTCGCAGTAGCTGACTGAACTGAGAAGGCAATTAAATCAAGCTTTTCTCAGTTCTAGTTATCTTTGAAGGCGGGCCCCAACACAAAAAATCACGAAAGTGATTTTACAAGCTAAGCAAGTTGGGGTCAGGGCCCCAGTAAAGAGAATTTCACTAAGAAATTTTACAAGCAAAGCAAGCTGGGAGTGGACAACGAATTTAAAATGAATTCTGTCCCACTCCCTATAAATATATATTGGCAGTAGTTGACTAAAATAAAAGTGCACCCTATAAAGTTAGAATTTAATTCTAATTTTTAGAGTGCACATCAATTTAAAAACACATTTACTGGCTTTTTATTTTTTATATAACCATTCATCAGAACGATATTTTTCTTCTAATTCTTTTACTTCTTCCATTTGCTTATCAGATAAAATAAGTGGTTTAAATTCAATATTTAATCCTTTTTTAAAGCCCTCTTCAAATGCTTTTTCCATTTCCTCAATTGTTATATGTCTATCAGCAATATCGTTGATTGCCACTGCTTTATCTACAAATGCTTTTTTCATTTTATCTTTAAGACGATCATTTTTAAAAGTGAACATGTCGAAAAGTTCATCAACATCAACATCTTGTAATAAAGAACCATGCTGTAAAATGACGCCTTTTTGTCTAGTTTGAGCACTTCCTGCAATTTTTCTACCCTCAACAACTAATTCATACCAACTAGGCGCATCAAAACATACGGCGCTTCTTGGTTGTTTTAATTTTTCTCGTTCTTCTTTTGACCGCGGAATCGCAAAATATGCTTCAAACCCTAGTAATTTAAATCCTTCAAGTAACCCTTCAGAAATAACACGATACGCTTCAGTTACAGTAGAAGGCATATTAGGATGTTCTTCAGACACAATAACACTATATGTTAATTCTTTATCATGAAGTACACCTCTACCACCCGTTTGTCTTCGAACTAACCCGAATCCTTTTTCTTTTACTTTATCAATGTCGATTTCTTTTTTTAATCTTTGAAAATATCCCACTGATAATGTTGCGGGATTCCAAGTGTAAAATCTAACAACAGGATCGATTTCCCCTCTTGATACAAAGTTTAAAAGCGCTTCATCCATTGCCATATTATAATATGGATCGTGACTTCCTGTATTTATAAAATTCCATGTCTCTGTCATAAAACAAACTCCAATCACAATATTTAATTAACTAAAGAAAATATTAAATTTTACATATAAAACTTTGATAAAAATAGCTAATAAAAAATTTTGATAAATTTAGCTAACAGTCTTATAATTATAATATCGGTTAATTAGGGAGGATGCAATATGAATGTATCTTTGATTATAGCTTTAGCTATTATAGTCATTATTATTTTATATATGCTTGGAAATTGGTTTATGAATAAACGAGCAGTAACTGAACTTGAGCAAAATGAATTTCATAAAGGTTTAAGAAAAGCTCAAGTGATTGATGTTCGTGAAAAAGTAGACTATGATTACGGCCATATAAACGGCGCTCGTAACATTCCAATATCAATGTTTAGTCAAAGATATCAAGGTTTACGTAAAGATCAACCAATTTATCTTTGTGATGCAAATGGTGTTGCAGGTTATCGTGCAGCTCGTATTCTTAAAAAGAATGGCTATAAAGATATTTATATGTTAAAAGGCGGATACAAAAAATGGACTGGTAAGATTAAAACAAAAAAATAATCGCATGTCTGTTATGAACTCTTAAAGATAAAACCTTTAAGAGTTTTTTTACGCCTTTAATGGATCAAATCCATGCGTATTACAATAATATCTCTTAAATTGTGTTAACAATACGTATAATTTCAAAGTACAAATTTATGTATATAAATAGTCCCTATAACCATTTATAAGGTTACAGGGACAAGAATTGAATATTATTCTTTTTCTTCGTGAAGGTTTTCAAATTTCAATACAGGCTTACGCGCAGCAGTAGTTTCATCTAATCTATCAATGATTGTACTGTGTGGTGCTTCTAAGACTGTATCAGGTTCATTTTTAGCTTCTTCAGCAATTTGAATCATTGAATCAATAAAGTAATCTAATGTTTCTTTAGATTCTGTTTCAGTTGGTTCAATCATCATACCTTCCTCTACATTTAATGGGAAGTAAATTGTTGGTGGATGTACGCCGAAGTCTAATAAACGTTTAGCCATATCTAAAGTACGAACACCATGTTCTTTTTGTTTAGATCCACTTAATACGAATTCATGTTTACAATATTGTTCATAAGGAATTTCGTAGTGGTCTTTTAAGCTAGCTTTAATATAGTTAGCATTTAGAACTGCTGCTTCAGAAACCTCTCTTAAACCTTCCGCACCCATTGTTCTAATATATGTGTATGCTCTTAAATAGATACCAAAGTTACCATAGAATGGTTTAACTCTTCCGATAGAGTTTTTAATATCATTATCATATTTAAATGTATCTCCATCTTTGATTACCATTGGTTTTGGTAAATAACTAGCTAATTCTTTTTTTACACCAACTGGTCCTGAACCAGGGCCACCGCCACCGTGAGGGCCAGTGAATGTTTTGTGTAAGTTTAAGTGTACTGCGTCAAATCCCATGTCTCCTGGACGTACTTTATCCATGATGGCATTTAAGTTCGCACCATCATAGTATAATAATCCGCCAGCTTCATGCACAATTTCTCGGATTTCCATGATGTTTTTCTCGAAAATACCTAGTGTATTTGGGTTTGTTAACATGATCGCAGCAGTGTTTTCGTTAACAACACGTTTTAAGTCTTCGATATCAACTTCGCCACGTTCATTTGATTTAACAGTAACAGCTTTAAATCCAGCAAATGACGCAGATGCAGGGTTTGTACCGTGTGCTGAGTCAGGAACAATTACTTCATCACGGTGACCTTCACCATTATCTAAATGGTATGCTTTGAAAATCATTAAAGCCGTCCATTCACCATGCGCACCTGCTGCTGGTTGTAATGTCACTTCATCCATACCAGTAATTTCTTTAAGTTCTTCTTGTAAACTATATACAACTTCTAAAGAACCTTGAACTTGATCTTCTTCTTGTAATGGATGTGATTCAGCAAATCCAGGAATACGAGCTACTTTCTCGTTGATTTTTGGATTATATTTCATAGTACATGATCCTAATGGATAGAAACCTGAATCAACACCGAAATTTTTATTGGATAATTCAGTATAGTGACGTACTAAATCTAATTCAGCAACTTCAGGGAATTCCGCTTTGTTTTTACGGATAAATTTATCGTCAAGAATACTCTCAACTGAATCTGTTTTAATATCGCTTTGAGGTAATGAGTATGCATATCTACCTGCTCTTGATCTTTCAAAAATTAATGGACTTGATTTACTTACTACCATTTAGCTCACCAGCTTTCTTAACAAATGTATCAATTTCATCTTTAGTTCTTAATTCAGTAACAGCAATTAGCATATGGTTTTCGAAGTCTGTTGAAGCTTCTCCTAAGTCAAAGCCTCCAATGAAACCTTCCTCAGCTAGCTTTTTATTTATATCTTTGATTGGTTGGTCGAATTTAACAACAAATTCATTGAATGAAGTACCATCAAGAACTTCAAAACCGTTGTCTTTAAATTGTTTTTTAGCATAATTTGCGTGTTCTAAGTTTTGAACTGCAATATCATAAATACCTTGTTTACCAAGTGCTGACATAGCAATTGATGATGCAAGTGCGTTTAAAGCTTGGTTAGAACAAATATTTGAAGTAGCTTTATCACGACGGATATGTTGTTCACGAGCTTGTAAAGTAAGAACAAATCCGCGGTTACCTTCATCATCTTGAGTTTGTCCTACTAATCTACCAGGAACTTTACGCATTAATTTTTTAGTTGTAGCAAAGTAACCACAATGAGGTCCACCAAATTGTGTTGGGATACCAAATGGTTGTGTGTCTCCAACTACGATATCTGCTCCGAATGAACCTGGAGGTGTTAATAATCCTAAAGCTAATGGATTAGCATAAACGATAAATAATGCTTTTTTACCTTCGATAAATGATTGGATTTTTTCTAAATCTTCAATAGAACCATAGAAGTTTGGATATTGAACTGCAACTGCTGCAGTTTCATCATCTACTGCTTGTTCTAATTTTTCTAAGTCTGTGATTGTACCATCTAAGTCAACTTCTACTATTTCAAATTCTTCTCTAACTTTAACGTAAGTTTTTAGTACTTGAAGTGCTTGATAATGAAGTCCTTTAGAAACTACGATTTTATTTTTCTTAGTGTGATTAAATGCTAAGATACAAGCCTCAGCAAAACTTGTGATGCCGTCATACATAGATGAGTTTGCTACATCCATATCTGTTAATTCACAAATTAATGTTTGGAATTCAAAAATAGCTTGTAACTCACCTTGAGATATTTCAGGTTGATATGGCGTATAAGCTGTATAGAATTCTGAACGAGAAATCATAGCATCTACAACTGCTGGAGCATAGTGATCATACACACCTGCACCTAAGAAAGACGTATGAGTTTCTTTAGTTACGTTTTTATTAGCAATTGTATTCAATCTTCTTAAAAGTGAAGTTTCAGCTTCACCACTAGCAATATTTAAGTCTCTATTTAATAAGATATCCTCTGGCACATCTCCAAATAATTCATTAATTGAATTAGCACCAATTTTATCTAACATTTCTTTTTTATCTTTTTCTGTTAATGGTATATAACGATGACTCACAATACACACCCCTTAATTATTTTTCAATTTGGTTTTTCTTAACAATTTTAGCTTTGAGTTGTCTTTTACGTACTTGAACTAATAGTTCACGACCCATTTCAAACTCATCTCGCTTAATGATTGCCATTGCGATAGATTTACCTGAAGATGGTGCTTGTGTACCTGAAGTAACTTCACCAATTTCATTACCGTCAAGGTCTAATACTGGATAGCCAGTTCTAGCAATACCTTTATCAAGTAATTCTAAACCAACAGTTCTACGTTCTGAACCATTTTCTTTTTGGTCTTTTAATACTGATTTACCAATGAAATCTTCTTCGATTAATGGTTTAGCAGCAAAGGCAATTCCACCTTCATAAGGTGTAATAGATTCAGTTAAATCTTGACCGTGTAAAGGTAAGCCAGCTTCTAATCTTAAAGTATCACGTGCACCAAGACCACATGGTACTACTTTATGTTCAATAAAGCCGTTCCAAATATCTACAGTATCTTTTGCATCACAGTAAATTTCGAATCCGTCTTCACCTGTATAACCAGATTGAGATAAAATAACATTTTTTCCAAATAAAGTAACATCTTGTTGGAAATCAAATGGTTTCATTTCACTTACATCAATATCGACTAATTCACTAACTAAATCTCTTGCTTTAGGTCCTTGAACTGCTAATTGGCCAAATTGATCAGAAACGTTTGACACTTCAACATCGAATTTAGATGCATGTTTTTCAACCCAAGCAAAGTCTTTATCTGTGTTAGCAGCATTAACGATTAATAAATAATCATTATCGCCAACTTTATATGTTACTAAATCATCAATAATACCACCCTCTTCATTACATAAAGCAGTATATTGAGCTTTAGTGTCAGTTAGGTTATTAGTATCGTTTGAAAGTAAGTATTGGACAAATTTACTAGCATCATTGCCTTTAATAGAGATTTCTCCCATGTGGCTTACATCGAACATACCTATTTCATATCTAACTGCGTTATGTTCTTCTTTGATACTTGTAAATTGAACAGGCATTGCCCATCCACCGAATTCTACAATTTTTGCACCACTATCTACATAATTTTGATACAATGGTGTTTTTTTTAATTCGCTTGTCATTAGAAAACCCCCTATATTTTTTATAAAAAACAGAGTAGCAAATAGCTACCCTGTTTATACACTTAATCCAGGAATGCGTAACAGTATTATCCTTTTGCCTGAGAGTTTAGTAGTTAACTTGCACCTTCGGCGATAAAAATGATGATACTTTAATTTAAGTAAAATATTTTTATTCTCTCTAATACTGATCAACCGCAAGATAGATAATTTATAATATCATTATAAATTTCTTTGATTGTTTTATCACTATTCACTTTCATGAATGCGATTTCATTATATCTTGAAATCCTTGATAAATACAAGTTATTTAACTGTTTTTTAGATTTATCAATTGCATTTGGTCTATGTTTATCGTTCAAAACTCTTTTGAAGATAATATCTATGTCACAATCTAGCCAAAAAATGTATTTATATTGTTTTAAATAATTTAATGATTTAGAGTATTCGATTATACCTCCACCAGTAGCAATGACATCATATTTTTGTGTACATTCCGATAAATATTTATACTCTAATTCTCTAAATCCTATTTCTCCGACTTCTTTAAAAATGTCAGGTATTGTTTTATTTTCTCTGATTTCAATGTAAATATCTAAATCTATGAAACTCAATTGTTCCTCTAATGATAAATATTCTCCTATAGTGCTTTTACCTGTCCCCATAAAGCCAATAAGTATTATTGGTGAATTTTTCTTATTCAATAGCCTCACCTTTTTTCAAATAGTTGATTAATTTTATGGTCATAATAACTACTCATGTTATGAATTGTCTTCAATTTTAAACTATATTGAGTTGTATAAAAAGTGATGAATGACAAATAAATAATAAAAATTAGCAAAGTGTAAGTGCTCATGAACCCTCTAAACTTATATAAAGAGTGTTTTGTCATAATAATTCACCCCATTTCCAATTCTTAAAATTACTTCTATAATTCCTCGCTGCCTAGATATAAAATTCGCGTCTAGTACATTATTTAAGAGCGTGATATTTCCTTTACTATTGCTTTCAAAAATAATCTTATGATTGTGGAACTTAATATAGTCATTTTGATGTTGTCGTTGAATCATAATAGTATGATTGTTTATCAATTTCATAGTAATTGTTTTAGAATTAGTCATTTTATTCAGGTCTACTTGAAAAAATGAATATTCTGACTGATCAAATTCATAAGCGTTAATTAAATATGTATCGGTCAAACGAATTAAATTTGGCATTACAGTTAAAATGAGGATCGTAATGAATAAAGAAATAAGCATTTCAATAAATGTAAAACCTTTAATTACTAAGTCGGATGCAAACTTTTCTCTTTGCTGAATTATTGTTATTACATATCGTATTTTTGTAAAGTTTAATTTCATATTTCCCTATGTTAATTCCTTTTTTTAGTTCATTAAGGCTGTAATATTTATGACTAGTCATGATTGCATGTTTCATATCTAGCATATCGTATTGGTTTCGCAAATTGACATTGAATTGTTGTAATAGTGGCAAAAAAGTTAAAGTGATGACTGACATCACCATAAAACTAAATAAACTATCAATTAATAGACTTCCTTTAACTTGATAATTTGACAAAACGTATCCTTCCTTTATCTATATGGAAAATTATTCTGTAAATGTGTGTTTTATACTTTAAAATAATTGATCCAAAATGATTTATTTTCCCTTCATTATTAAATGTGAGTGTTTGTACTTTTACAACAGAGGTTATCTTTGCTCCAAATAAACTTAATGTGTACTTTTTTCCGTTCTGTTCTATCACTTTTATTTCTGAAGCATTCTTATTAAGTACTATTGTGATAGATTGATTTTCGGCAATTGCTTTTGATTTAAGATATTCAAATTGGGCAATAATATTATTAATTTTTAATCTACTCTCAAATAAATTTAAATGATTTGTTTTATAAATATATGGGGAAACGTTTAAGAAAATGATTAAAATAATTAAAGTGAGTAATGTTTCAAGTAGTGTAAATCCAGGCAATTTATTAATTCGCAATTGCCTCACCATTTGATATAGAAATAGTTTCTCCAGAGCGACATTGTTTTTGTCCGTCTTTTATTAAACCTTCTGCAACAAGTTCATTTATGTTAGTTGGGGCACGATTATGCTTTAGAGTATAGGCTTCTATCTGACTATTGACCATTTTTACTTGTGCTTCACAGCCAGTGGACTGTATATGAGCAGTTTGTTTAGCAATATTGGGAATGATTAATATTAATAGAACGCTAATAATGAGCAATACTAATAACATTTCAATAAGTGTAAAGGCTTTTAACTTCTTCATATTTTTAACGGTTATCTTCATATAAAACTCCTTATTATTTAATATTTTGCATTAATTGAAACATAGGTAGCATTATAACTAAGTACAAACTAACAATGAATATGCCTAAGAATAGAAAAATAATGGGTTGAATCACTTTAGTATGTTGAACGGATTTTTCTTGAAATCGGTTAATTAGTATAGTTGCGTATATTTTTAGTTCAACATCTAATTTGCCACTTTTTTCTCCCTGCTGTATAAATTTAATCAAGTCATCTTGAAAGCAAGGCATCATAGCCAAGCTATTTGCCAAAGAAACGCCATTGTTAGTTTTATCCATTAGAAACCCTCCCAGATAAGTTAAATATTCATTCTCTTTTTGAGCTAAGTAAGTTGTAACGATGTCCTGTAAACTCACACCGTTCTTATAAAATAAGCTTAAATCATTAGAGAGTTGATACGTTTTAAAAATTTTATAATAATTGTTGATTAATGGTAATGACGATAAAATAAGTACTTTTTTGGAGGTATTCAAGCGAAATAGAATGATGATAAACGATGAAATCGTTATAAGTAAGATGATGAAACTTATGAAGATAATTGTTGGTAAAGAGGTAATCATAGATGTTAAAAATCTTTGATAAAATGATAAATTGACATCCATAGATACGTATAATTGTTCAAATTGAGGGATTACAGTATAATTCAAAACAATAATCATGCACGTGAAAACGGTGCATAGTAACAATGGGTATTGAACAGCTTTTATCACTTTTTGTTTTGCAGATAAGTTCGTTTTCATATATTTTATAGACTCCTCTAGAGCATCTTCTAGGGTTCCATATTTTTGTGAAAAATATACTTGAGTGGTGATTGAATTAGGATAACCTATTAATTGTAAAATATCATAGCATGTTTTACCTGTTTTAATAGATGTCATAATTTTACTATTTAATTCTTTATCTCTGTATTTAAAATATAAATTGATAAATTCAAAACTTTCAAGTAATGTAAACCCACTTTTTAATAAGTTCGTCAGCGTTTCTAGTAAATGTATCATTTGAGCACTAGTTAAATTCTTTGATGGAAAATTAAAAATATTTGTTTGCAGTATCTTCACAAATCGTTCCTTCTTTGGATAATAAATTTAATTGATGTTCTAGATTATTAAAATTATGCGGTAAAGTTTGTTTATGATCAAAAAAATATTCAATTTGATGCCTATCAATCGTTTCACAAATCAGACGTCGTTCGTTCTGTGTTGTTGTAATTAACCTTTGATTTGAAATAATATTGATAGATTGCGTTAATTCTTGTTTTGAAATTCCCATTTCAATTAACCTTAATAGAGCGCCTTTGCAATTAGCAGAATGCATTGTCGATAGAACTAGGTGACCGCTTAAACTTGCTTGAATTACACATTTAGCTACTTCAGCATCTCGTATTTCCCCTATTAAAATTATATCTGGATCACACCTTAATATTGCTTTGAATGAACTAACATAATCAATTCCTGCTTTTTTATTAATGGATACTTGAGTAATGCCTTTAAGTAATTGTTCTACCGGGTTTTCAATAGTGATGACGTTCAAATTTAGTTCTTTATAAGCGTGTAGCACCATCTGATACATCAATGTACTTTTACCAGATCCTGTTGGACCAGTGAATAAAATTAAACCTTGCTTCTTATTTACTAAATGTTTAAAATCTTCAAACGCTTTATATTCTTTCTTAGCTTTAAAATATTGAGGAATTATCCTTATTACACAGCTTTCTAGCCCTAATGATAATGGTAAAGTTGAAATTCTTAAATAGTAAGTAGATTTTGCTTGATAGGTATATCGACCACTTTGAGCAATTTGTTGTGAAGAAACATCTAAACCAGATCTGAATTTCATAAATACGAGTAATTTCTGGTATACATCTAAGTTAAAGGTTTCATATAGTTCAAGAGAGTCATTAATTCTAAATTTAATATGTACTTCATCTACTGAAGGGATGAAATGTATATCACTCGCATTTCTTGAAATGGCCTTATTTACAATTTCTCTGAATAGTAATTTCAAAAAAACACCTCCTACATATATAAACGTAGGAGGAAAAGAAATTACTTTATTTTATTGTCCATCTAAAAATGGATTTAACTGTTCATCATCCACAGTTGTATACGGACCATGACCAGGGAATAATGGCAAATCACCTTCTAATTCAAATAATTTATCTTTAATTGAATCAACAAGTGTTTCATAATCGCCACGATATAAATCTGTACGTCCAATTCCATTATTGAACAAAGTATCACCAACTACTGCAAATTCCTTAAACACATACGTCAAACTTCCTGGAGAATGACCAGGTGTATGAAGTACATTAAACTCAAAATTAGCAATGTGATGTTTTCCTTCGTCTAATTCTAATGGTTTAGCTTTGCTAGTGATTAAAGGCATACCATACTGTTTGAACTTAGCAGAACCATTTTTTTCAGAATCAGTCAGAAAACTGAATTCTTCTTTATGCATGTATAATGGAACATCATATTTATTAATTACTTCATCTAAAGCTGCAATGTGATCAAAGTGCGCATGTGTTAATAAAATTGCTTTTAATGGCTTGTTAATTTGATTTAATTTTTTAAAGATTTTATCTGATTCACCAGCCGGATCAATTAAAATAACGCTGTCTTCATTCTCGACAAAGTACGCATTAGTATCTACTAATCCTAAACTCAAGCTTGAGATTCTCATATTATTCTCCTTGTTTATCGATATGTTTCTGCACAGACTTTAATTTATCGTTCATTTTACGTGTTTTGTCTCGTCTATCGTCTATTCGCAAGTTTGTGCATACTCTATCTATACCTTTGTTAAATGGTAATTCATGAATTGCTTGTACTACTTCAAACAAGTCTTTTAAATCGCCTTCAATAAGTGTATTCATAGGTGTTAATTGATAATCAATTTTACCTTCTTGCTTAAATGATTCAAGTTTCATTTGTATTTCTGCAATATATTTACTAACACTTGGACCTTCAGTTCCAACTGGAATAATAACAACATCGACAATTGCCATTATTTAACACCATCCTTTTCTAATATATATGTTTTAATAAGTCCTGCTGCACCAGTGATGCCAGCGTCGTTACCTAGTTGTGCTTGTACAATTTCTGTATCCTTCTGAGCAGGAGTGAATGTTAAGTTGTGATACTCTGTTTTAATATTTTCAATTAAAATTAATCCAGCAGTAGACATACCACCACCTAAAACAATATATTTCGGATTGCTTGTTGCGCTAATAATACTACATAAGTATGCAATATGATTTGCAACTTTTTCAGTAATAAAAATACAGAATTGGTCTCCTGCTTTAGCCGCATCAAATACAGCTTTAGCTGTCACTTTATTTTCTTTAATTAACGGTAATATTGATGATTTAAATGTTAATTTAGGATAATAGAAATCAATTAAATTAACTACACCCGTAGCTGAGGCAACGGTCTCTATACAACCAGATTTACCACAATTACAATTGAATCGTTGGTCAAAATCAGTTCGGATATGACCTATTTCTGCGCCAGAACCATTATGACCATGTACAAGTTCACCGTTTGAGATAATACCGCCACCTAAACCTGTACCTAAAGTGATTGCAACGACGTCATCAGCACCTTGACCTGCGCCTTTATGCTTTTCTCCTAAGGCTGCTACGTTAGCATCATTATCTACATAAACTGGACAGTTAACAAATTCACTAAATATTTGACGAACATTAACATTTCCAGGCCAATGTAAATTGACTGCCCCATTAACAATACCTGTTTCGAAATCAACAGGACCAGGCACACCTATCCCGACACCGATCACATCATCGATATTTAATTGATGTGTTGCAAGTGTTTCTATAAATGAATCATAGATATTCTTTAATAAGGTTTTACCCGTATGATCAGACGTATCTGTTTTGATTGACCATTTGTGTAGTTGCTCAAGCTCACCGTCGAATATACCAAGTTTACAAGTTGTCCCACCAATATCAGCTGCTAAAATAATATTTTTCATTTATGCTCATTCCTTCTTTGGTTAATTAGTAAAATACATTTTAGATATTCATCTTTAGATAATAATTCGTAATGATGTAATGATTTGATTTCTTGTAACATCATTTCATACATATCGTTTGGATTTTTAAAATAAATTATAAAACCATAACGTTTCAGAAGTTGTAATACATCATAGAAATTATTAATTTCTCGATTCATTTGTCTTTTCCAACTCTTTTTTTAAATTTTTATAATTATTATTATTAGAATCAATAGCTATAGCTTTTTTTACATAAGTGAGTGCTTTTTCATTATCATCAAGCGCTCTATTAGCTATTGCCAATTCATAATTTAAAAGACCGGAATTAGGATGATTTTTTAGTCCGCGTTCCCAATCTGCCATTCCTTCTGCTCTTGAACTTGTTGTAGCTGTTATTAATCCTTTTAAATAATAAGTTCGATCATCATCATAACCTTTATCAATCGTATGATTAACGATTGAACTAGCCTCTTTATAATCATAATCTAAGATGGCATCTTCGATTAATTTATCATATATATTTTGTTCTTTAATAGTAAAAATTCTTACTTGTAAAGCTACAAATAAAACAAGCAATATAATTAAGAAAACCCAAAATAAATTTCGATTTGTCCAAAAATAATAGCCAATTAAGGTAATTAAAACGCCACCAATCAATCCGCCTAGATGCGCCATTATATTAATATTAGACATAAATAATGATAAGACTATCAACACTAATAAGGCGATTAACATTTGGCCAATTACCTTTCGAGTAAACGTCTTACTAACAAACATCATCGCGAAAATAGCGCCTATTAGACCAAAAATTGCGCCACTCGCTCCAACTGAAACAGTATGAATATTAAATGATAGGGATATAAAATTCCCAAGTAAACCAGAAATAATATAGATGCCTACCATTTTCAATGGACCAACGATTGATTCAACAATTTTCCCGAAAATAAATAATGACAACATATTCATTAAAATATGTTCAAAATTAAAATGTAAAAACATGGAGGTAATCAGTCGATACCATTCGCCATGAACAACATTAAAGTGTACTAAACCACCTAAATCTAATAATTTAACGTCTGAAAAATGGTTTAAATAGAGTATCATAATTAACCATATCAATACATTGACTGTGATTAAGCCATATGTCATTGGGGTGAAACGTAACATATGTTTATCAATTGGATTATTTGATAATACGCGCCTTTTATAATAAGTAGAAAGCTTGTTATCTTTTTTGAATAATAACTTAGTTAATAAATGATGATGAATCAATTTGTGTAAATCATTGTTATTAGCGATGCGTAGACACTCTATTTTAATTGGGCTAGATTCAACAAATTCATCATAGTGAAATGCTTGTTCAGTAAAATAATAGTATTTAATGTTTTTTAGTTTACAATTAAGCTCATTTTGAAATTGCTTGTAATTATCAATCATTTTCGCTTTATCAAACTGAATTTCTTGGTTAGAGACGATCTCTTTTCTGAATATCGCTAACGTATTCTTTTTTTTATGTATTAGCCAGACTTCACTATCATTTTTATCAATATTAACAAGGTCAAAGTTATAATATTTAATAAAATAATAGATAGACTTCCAGAAGTATTTTTCTGTATCCATTAATTCCTCCAAATATAATTAAGTATTAAAGATGATTAGTTCGTCAACAGGTTGGTCATGAGACTCAATATCGAACTGTGATAGTTGCAAGTCATAGAGTAAGCTAACAGTACTAGCTTCAGACTGACTTAAAAACCGATCATAATATCCCCCACCATAGCCTATACGATAGCCATCATTTCTAAATGCTACACCAGGAACAACTATCAAATCTAGTTTATCAGTAATTTCAGTATCTTCATTAACAAATAATAAGCCTTTTTCATCTTTTTCAAGACTATTAAAAGATAATATTTCTTTAAAATTCATTTCTTTCAACTTATAGTTTGTGTCAGGAACGAAGATATGTTTATTATCAGCTAACATCGATTCGATAATTGGGTATGTATCAACCTCATGAGGCATAGATAAGACAATACCTATCCTATTAGCATTTTGATATACTTGACTATTAATCAATTGATCTTTTAACCAAGTGTCTGCTTGTTGTTTGTGTTCTTTGTTTAAATGTTTCATTCGAGATAATATATCTTTTCTAATCTCTTTTTTACTCATAAAATCCCCACCCTTTTAACACTATATATATTATAACGTTATTAAAAGGTGATGTCATTTAGATGAAATAAAAAAGGAGGTAGACGGCATTCTTATGAATGATTATCTTTCCTCCTTAAAGTAAAAAAGCTGATAAAAACTCTCAACAAGTTCTTATCAGCTTAGTTAGCTACTACAAATTTGCATTGTAGCCTTAAATTATTTTTATAAAGCTTTAGTTAGCTATTATTTAGTTTCACGGTGTAAAGTATGTTTATTATCACGTGAACAATATTTTTTCATTTCAACACGTTCAGGATTAGTTCTTTTGTTTTTAGTAGAAATATAGTTTCTATCTCCACATTCTGTACAAGCTAATGTTACATTTACGCGCATGTTAAATCCTCCTTACCTTTTCTAAATACGACTTTATTATCATACCACTTAGTACAATAATTGAAAAGTATTATTTTTTATACATTAATAATTTCAATCAATTAAAAGTGAATTGGTTACTTTTTATCATCAAAATAATAATTAATGACGTCTCTACCTAAATCTCCGCCATTTAACCATGGTGGTGGAACGGGTTGATTCGTGTATACAATTGAAAATGATAGTTTAGGATTTTTGATTGGTGCATAACCTATATAAGTTGAATTAACTCTTGATTCACCATCTTGGAATACTTCGGCAGTACCAGTTTTCCCTGCAGAAGGTACTTTTGTTTTGTGGAAACTTGAATAGCCTGTTCCATCTTTTTCATTGAATGCCATTTCAAATCCTTTTTGTACTTCTTTGATTTCATCCTCTGAATTATTTACTTTATTTAAGACATTGCCTTTAATTTTTTGTTTAACTGGACCGATGTCATCACTATTTGTAGCATCATGAATTGCCAATCCTATATGTGGTTGGATTCTGTATCCATCATTCGCAATTGTAGAAACGTATTGTGATAACTGGATTGGACTATACGTATCATATTGTCCAATTGACAAATCAAGGTAATTTCCTGAATTATTAGTTAAAGGTTCAATTTGACCTATTGTTTCATTCGGTAAATCAATACCTGTCTTAACACCTAATCCAACTTGGTTTAACCCTTTTCTTAATTTCTGACCAGCTTCCCTTATATCTGAAGGTAAGCCCATACCACTATAATAAGGATCACCAGCTAATTTCAGTGCGGTTTTAAACATATAAACGTTAGATGAATGCATTAAAGCCTCCTTATCATTAATTCTGACTTTATCATTTTTATTAAAGTATGAACGTTTAGTTAATCCGCCTTTGAAATGCAATGGCTCATCTATCATTTCTTCGCCTACTTTTATAGCGTTATTTTGATATCCTGCTAGTAATGTTCCACCTTTGACAGAAGATCCAACTGCAAATTGGCCGGTAAAGTTACCTAAATCATAATCAGTAAGATTACCATTTTTATCAATTTGTTTTCCTGCCATTGCTAAAATATCACCATTTTTAGGATTTTGGACCACAATTAGCGCATTATCCATATCTTTAGCACCTTGGCTACGTAACGTTTTAATTTGATTTTCTAATAATGATTCAACTTTTTTCTGTAAATCTATATCGATTGTTAATTGTAAATCATCACCTCTAGAACCAGGATTGATGACTTCAGAATTGATAACTTTGCCAGATTTATCAGTTGTATATTTCATTTCTTTCTTTTTACCACGTAAAATATCTTCATATTGATACTCTAAATAAGATTTACCGACTCTGTCATTTCTAGAATAGCCTTTAGCTAAATATTGTTCAGTTAATTCTTTTGGAATACCTTCACTAGACGTAGAGACGCTTCCAAATATACTTCTCAAAGTATCTCCATATGGATAGCGACGATCCCAATCCATTGTTGTATTGACACCTGGAAGATTATCTAACTGTTGTGATACTGCAGCATATTCTTTTTCACTTACATCTTCGTTTTTAATTGTTTGTGGATTCATTGTAGAACCGGCAGCCATTTCACGATAAATTGCTAAAATCTGTAAGTCTTTTTTTGATAAACTTTCAATTTGTTTATCGCCGACTTTCTTATATAACTGTTTATCATATTGATCTTGAGTGATACTGCCTTCATTTAGCATCGACATTTCTTTTTTCATCAATGTATCAACTTCATCAGGATGTTTCTGAATCCAAAAATCTTGTTTATCTCTTTCAGTGATTTTATTTGTCTTCATAGAAATTAACGATGACAATTTTTTAGCAGTATCTAACATATCTTTTTGACTTGTTTTTCGAGATCTAGTGTATGTAATCGTTAGTTTAGATGCGTTATCTACTAAGACTTTTCCATTTCTATCTAGAATTCGCCCTCTAGGTACGGATTCATTTACAGTTATGTTCTCGTCATTTTTAACTAATTGACTGTAATGTGAACCTTGTGCAATCTGTAAATATCCTAATCTTAAAACTATAATTCCAAATATAACTATAATAGCACCAAATACGAAGCTAACTCGTTTATTCATTGTGTGCTTTATTTTTTCATCATTTGACTTTTCTTTTAATCTTTTAAGCAAGATAACCTACCTCAATTATTAAACATGTTTACTCATAAATGATATATGAAAATGAGACATATTACCATCATTTTCATAAAAAAAGTGGCCTCATAAAGAGACCACTTGCTAAATTGAAAAAGCAGAATTATTTTGTTGCATTATATAATTCGTCAACTTTTTCCCAGTTAACAACATTCCAGAAAGCACTGATATAATCTGGACGTTTGTTTTGATATTTAAGGTAATAAGCATGTTCCCAAACATCTAAGCCTAAGATAGGTGTTTTACCTTCAGTTAATGGGTTATCTTGGTTTGGTGTAGTAACAATTTCTAATTGACCATTATTAACTACTAACCAAGCCCAACCTGAACCGAAACGAGCTGCTGCTTTATCAGCAAATTCTTTTTTGAATTCGTCTAAAGAGCCCCATTGTTCTTTAATTTTATCAACAACAGTACCTTTTTCTTCAGAATTAGGAGTTAATAATTCCCAGAATAATGAGTGATTTAAGTGTCCGCCACCATTATTAC
Source organism: Staphylococcus sp. GDX8P80P (assembly GCF_017893095.1). NCBI lineage: Bacteria > Bacillati > Bacillota > Bacilli > Caryophanales > Staphylococcaceae > Staphylococcus > Staphylococcus sp. GDX8P80P. The sequence continues at coordinate 50,296 of NZ_JAESMI010000010.1, forward strand.
GAACAGCTGTTTGAATATCTTCAGGTACACTATCTAAGTTAGCAACAATTTCTTCAATTGATTTAGATTCAAGATCTGTACCCTCAACTGCAGAATTTAATTTAGTAACATAAGTGTTGTGGTGTTTGTCATGATGGATTTCCATAGTTTGTTTGTCAATGTGTGGTTCTAATGCATCTGCTGCATATGGTAAATTTGGTAATTCAAAAGCCATATTTAATCATCCTCCTAAAAATTCGTTACATTTATAATAACAAGTTATTAACAAAGCAACAAAATATTTGCTTGCAACTAATATTAATACGCTTATTATCAACTTACTTATATAATATATCTCAAAAAGGTAGCTTTTAAACATAATACGAGTCAATATTTCGTCATTTTTAGATAAATCCTACTTTTGACCTATATTTCAATTGGTTTCCCACTTAAATAGATTAAAAAAACGGAGTGGACAGAATTTTTTCAATTCGTCGTCCACTCCCGGCTCGCTTAGTTTGTAGAATGTATTAATTTAAAATTTATTTTGATTTTTGACATGCTTCACACACACCATAAACTTCTAACTTATGCGTATGAATATCAACATTTGGTAAATAGGATTTAATTTGATCGATTGGGCAATAGTCAATAACTTTAGTGTCACCACAATTTTCACAAATAAAATGATGATGATGATGATTCATGCAAGCGATTCTAAATTTCATTTCTCCATCTAATTCAGTACTTTCAATAATTTTCAAATCTTTAAATAAGTGTAAGTTACGGTAAATAGTATCAAAAGATATGCCTGGATAATCTTTATCTAATTGTTTTTGTATATGCTTAGCATTGATATATTTATCTTCATTAACAAAAATATTTATCATATCTTCACGTTTTTTTGTATATTTCAAACCGTTATCTTTTAAAATTTTAATTGCATCATTTGTATTCATAAGTTATTTCCCCTTTTTAAGTCTTACGGTTGATTTTTGGAATAACATTGTAAGTCCTAATAATAAAACTAATAGTACTACAATAACACCACCAGGTGAAATATTCATATAAAATGCAAGTATAAGTCCTAATATTACTGAGAATTCACCAATTATAACACTTAAAATGATTAATTGTTTGAAACCTTTAGTAATTCGCATAGCTATAGCAATTGGTAACGTTATTAAAGCACTGACTAATAAAATGCCAACGACTCTCATTGAAGCTGAAATAACCATAGCAACGATAACTATAAATAGGAATTGAATCCATTTGGGAATATTTATAACTTTGCTATACTCTTCATCAAATGAAAGAATAAATAGTTCTTTATAGAATAATACGATGAATAACACGACAACTATAGCGATAACGACAACTGTTAATAAATCGCTAAGACTTACTGCACTTATTGAACCAAATAATAAGCCTACGATCTCTTGGTTGAATCCGTCAGCAAGAGAGATGAAAATGGCACTGAGCGCTATCCCAGCACTCATAATAATAGGAATAGCAATCTCTTGATAATTAGAGTATGATGTTCTTAAATTTTCGATTAGTATTGCACCTATAATGGCAAATAATATTCCAAACCACATTGGATTGATAATAGCGAGTGCAGGTGATAATGTCAATACAAACATACCAAATGAAATGCCGCCTAGTGTGACGTGACTTAATGCGTCTGCAATCAAAGATAATCTTCTTACAACAATAAAAGCACCAATCAAAGGTGCAATAAACCCTATTAAAATCCCACTAAGTAATGAATATCTCATGAAATCAAAATTTAATAACGCATCAATCATGGATATCACCACTAACTTGTTTGATAAAACTGTTCATTTTTAAACTCCTAATATATTAAATTTTAAGCTTCGCAACATTCTCTATTATGTTGATGATCTACAAATTTAACGGGATGACCATATATTTTCGAAATTTCAACTTCATCTAACTTTTTAAATTCTTCAGTCGATCCATGGAAATGTAAATGTTTATTTAAGCATGCTACTTCTGTTGCTGTATCTGCTACAACACCAATGTCATGCGTAACTAGTATAATTGTAATGCCCTCATGCTTTAATTGCTCAAGTGTTTCATAGAATTCACTAACATGTTTAGCATCGATACCATTTGTAGGTTCGTCTAATACAAGTACTGAGGGATTAGATATTAATGCTCTAGCAATTAATACACGTTGTTGTTGTCCACCTGAAAGTTCTGCAATATTTTTATTGATAAGATGTTGAATATTCAATCTCGTTAATACGGTATCAACTAATGCCTCATCCTTTTTATTGAATCTTTGAAATAACTTCTTCGTTTTTGTAAGTCCACTGAGAACAACTTCTTTAACGCTAGCTGGAAATCCAGCATTGAAAGCTGTGGCTTTTTGTGACACATAACTAATTTTTAATTCCGATTGATTTTGCTTCTTATAGGATTTGCCATCAATATATATTTCGCCTTTTTGTAAAGGTAGTAATCCTAATATGATTTTAAGTAAAGTTGACTTACCAGCACCATTCGGGCCGACAATTGCCAAAAATTCACCTTTATTTATGTGAATGTTGATGTTATCTAATACTTGCTTATTTTCAAAGTAATAATCTATGTTTTTTAATTCAAATACAGGTTGGCTCATTATTTCACCTCGTTTAATACTATACAATTAAGTTCATATATTGTAAATAGTAATGTTTACGACTTGTTTTTGTTATTTAGAAAAGGGTGATACAAAATTCATTTAGAATTAATTGTACCACCCATATGGCTTACTAGGACAATGAAGTTTTATTTTTAGAGTTAGTTAGGTGCTAAGCAATGACAAAGTAATTGCTTAATACTATCGCTAACTACTATTCAGTATAAAACAACTATTGTTGAAGAATTTTATTTTTTAACTCAGAATCGAATTGTTGTGCCTTTAACATTTCAATTTCAAATTTATAAGGTGCTTTCTTATTTTTCTTATCTTCACCGACATAAGGCGTTTCTAGAATTTTAGGAATATCTTTAAAAGCATCATGATGCACTACATAATTAAGTGCATCGAAACCAATGTGTCCGAAACCAATATTTTCATGTCTATCTTTATGCGCACCTTGTTCATTTTTACTGTCATTGACATGAACCACTTTTATTCGGTCTAAACCAATAATTTTATCAAATTCATTTAATACACCATCAAAATCATCTTTGATATTATACCCTGCATCATGCGTATGACATGTATCAAAACAGATTGATAATCGATCATTATGTGTGACACCATCAATGATTTGAGCAATTTCTTCGAACGTGCGTCCCACTTCAGAACCTTTTCCAGCCATAGTTTCTAATGCAATACGCACATCATTATCATGAGTTAAAACTTCATTTAACCCTTTGATAATTTGTTGAATGCCCTTCTCAGCACCAGCACCAACATGGGCACCTGGATGCAGAACGATATCTTTGGCACCAAGTGCTTGTGTACGTTCTATTTCATTTTGAAGGAAGTCTACACCTAACTGAAAAACTTCGGGCTTTGTAGTGTTTGCAATGTTGATAATGTATGGTGCATGAACAACTAGATTAGATAAACCATATTTATTCATAACTTCGTGGCCTTTTTCAATATTTAGATCTTCAATGCTTTTTCGTCGCGTGTTTTGAGGTGCACCTGTATAAATCATAAATGTTGATTCACCTAATTTATGCGCTTCTTCAGCAGAGCCTTCTAACATTTTTTTTCCACTCATTGATACATGTGATCCAATTAACATGATGTTCACCTAACCTTTTTTATTATTTTTTCGTTGTTGTCTATTTTGTCTCTTACTAAATTGTTTTCTTTCTTGTCTTTTCATTCTTTCAACTTCTTGTTTAAATTTCTTCTTATAACCTGGTTTTACTTTATTTTTAGTCTTACTACGTACTTTATGTTTGACTTCGTTTGTTAAGTGGTCATCTTTTCTTTCACGTTTACGTCGTGTGTTATGCGCTTTAATTGGTGTTAATTCATTATGTTTTACATCAACATTTTCAAAATGGTAGCCTTTATCCTCAATTAACGTAATTAGATTCTCTTCATCAGGACTATAAAGTGTGATTGCTACACCTTTATAGTTACCTCTACCTGTTCTACCAACGCGGTGAGTGAAAAAGTCAATATCTTTAGGTACGTCAAAATTAATAACATGACTAACGCCTTCAATGTCTATACCTCGAGAAGCTAAATCACTTGCGATTACAAATTGAAACTCTAAATTACGTATACGTTTCATTTGTTGCTTACGCTCTCTTGGTGTTAAACCTCCGTGTATCATACCAACTTTAATTCCAGCAGCATTGAGTGAATTTGCCAGCTCATCCGCATTATCTCTACTATTACAGAAAACGATACATAAGTATGGATTTAAAATATCGATTAATTGAAGTGTTTTATCTACTTTTTCAGTTCCTTTAGTTGGAATTAAATAGAATTCAATATTTTTTTTATTTTGAGACTTGGAATCCACTTCTACATATTCCGGATTGCTTAGATATTTATTTAAAAATGGTTGTAATGATTTAGGGATCGTAGCACTGAAAACTGCTATATGCGCATTTTCATCTAAGCGTGAAGCAATTAAATCTACATCTTCGATAAGGCCTAAGTCAATCATTAAATCAGCCTCGTCAACAATGAGATATGATGCCAAATGCGCATGTAGATGCCCACTTTGAGCTAAATCATTAATTCTAGTCGGTGTTCCAATGACTAATTGAGGTTGATTATTAGTTCGTTGTCTATCTTTTTCAATATCTGTACCACCTATAAAAAGGCTTACCTTAACCCCTTGTTTAAAACGAGCTAAATGACTAGCTGCTTGATATAATTGCTGCGCTAATTCTCTTGTTGGCGCTACCACAATAGATTGAGGTTCTTTGTTTTTTTCGTCTATTTTATCCATAAGTGGTAATAAAAATGCATGTGATTTTCCTGTACCTGTTTGGGATTGACCTATTAAATTTACGCCTTTTTTAATTCTTGGAATTATTCTATTTTGTATTTCAGTTGGTTTATTAAATTTTAAATCTTTAATTGCTTCTATAAGTTTTGAGTCTAAATTAAATAATTCAAATGGGTGAGTTGCCATCGATTTGGCCTCCTTAAAATATTCAGTTGAAGTTGTTTTAGTTCAATTTACATGTAGTTGAATGGATCGGTATTGATATTAGAAGCATCAATTGGGAAATCTATACTTTCATCATATAGCCATTGTTCTAATAATTCTTTAAGTCCCTCTCTCATCACATACTCACTGTAATGATTGATATCTAAAATGGTCATACCATACGTTTGTGCATCAAGTGCATCGTGATGTTTAACATCTCCAGTTATAAAAATGTCCGCACCTTTGTTAAATGCAAGTGCCTCATAACCAATTCCGGCACCACCGATGATAGCTACTTTTTGGATACGTTTATTAGCATCGCCTGTGTATCGAACACTTGGGATATCAAGTTCATGTTTCACAAATTTTACAAAGTCTGTTAATGACATCGCATCTTCTAAAGTGCCAATTTTGCCAAGACCATAATTTGCCGTTTTAGTCATTTTAATTAAATCATAGACAGGCGTTTCATAAGGATGATTGTCGATAATTGCTTTTTCAGCTAATGCATACTGGCTAGCTTTAATCATGAATTCAATTTTAACTTCATTTACATATTCTATGTTATTAAGCTGACCTAAATGTGGATTAGCATTTCCTACAGGTTTAAATTGGCCTTTACCTTCAGTTTCATAAAAACAATACTCATAATCACCTTCTTTGGCAAGTCCATGTTGATCAAGACGATCTTTAAAGTTTTCTACATTATCCTTAGGTATATATGTTTGAACTTTATAATACGTTTCATTCTCTTGATTTAAAAATTGTATATCTTGCAATTTTAATTTATTAGCCAACATTTGGTTAACACCGTAAACGTAATTGTCAAGATTTGTGTGCAACGCAATAAGGTTGATATTGTGACGAATTATTTTTTGAATTAATTGACCATAGCCATCATCAATGATTGACTTTACCCCTTTAAAAATTAAAGGATGGTGAGCGATAATCGTATTATAGCCTTTGTCGATAGCTTGATTAACAATTGCATCTGTACAATCCAACGTCGTTAATATACCATTGATTTCAGATTCATGATTACCTATAAGTAATCCAACATTGTCCCAATTCTCAGCTGTCTCTAATGGCACATGTGTATCGATAATAGACATTAATTGTTTAATTTTCATTATTTAACACCTCTGTAATTAATGATATATCCTTATCTATCTCTTTAAGTCTCTCATGATGTAACTCTGAATTCAATTGATTACGAATGTGATTTAAAGCTTCTAATTCATGACGCCATTTTTTATAAAATATTTCATTTTTATTTTGTAATAATTTCGGCCCAAATTTTAATTCTTTTTTGTCTAAATGATCCTGATGACCCATATGCGCTGCAACCACAATTTCATAGATATGTCCTTTCTCTTCCATAATGACTTCTTCTATGATTTGGTAATTCAGTGTCATGAGCGTGTATCTTAATACTTCAGTTTGAATATTACTTTGTAAGATTAATCTAGGACCATTTGCTAAATGAATGCGCCCTTCATTCAATATTCTTGCTATAAGCGGACCACCCATGCCACAAATTGTTATATTTTGAATAGATTCATTCTGACGAAGTACACTTAATCCGTCCCCTAATCGAACATCAATAACATCATTGAGCTGATTTTCTGACACATTCTTTTTCGCTGCTTCAAAAGGCCCTTTTATGACTTCACCTGCAATAGCATGTGTAATTAGACCATGTTGAATCGCATAGATAGGAAGATAGGCATGGTCTGAACCAATGTCGGCTAAGTTTCCTGGAACAAGATAGTTGCACACAGTAGTTAATCTTTGGTTTAAAGTTATCATAGATATCTCCTTTACTATAAAAAGAGACTGGGACAAAGTTAAGTGTCTCAGTCTAGCATTTTTCTAAAGCACATTATAGTAACACCTATAACAAAGTGTAATCATTACTAATCCGACTCGTAGATAAGTGTTCAATCTATAATGAGCAATGAAAAATAAATCAATTTAAACTCGAATTATTTTATTTATTAATCCATAAAGTCTTTTAGTCGCTTGCTACGACTTGGATGTCTAAGCTTTCTTAAAGCTTTCGCTTCAATTTGACGAATTCTTTCACGCGTAACACCAAAGACTTTACCAACTTCTTCAAGTGTTCGCGTTCTACCATCATCTAATCCGAAACGTAGTCGTAGAACATTCTCTTCACGATCAGTAAGTGTATCTAATACATCTTCAAGTTGTTCTTTTAATAGTTCATATGCAGCATGATCAGATGGACTTTGCGCTTCTTGGTCTTCGATGAAATCACCTAAATGACTATCATCTTCTTCGCCAATTGGTGTTTCAAGAGATACCGGTTCTTGAGCAATTTTTAGAATTTCGCGTACCTTTTCTGGTGGTAAGTCCATTTCTTCCCCAATTTCTTCAGGTGCTGGATCACGACCTAAATCTTGTAATAATTGTCTTTGAACACGAATTAATTTATTGATAGTTTCAACCATGTGTACTGGAATTCTGATTGTACGGGCTTGGTCAGCAATCGCTCTAGTAATTGCTTGTCTAATCCACCAAGTAGCATATGTTGAGAATTTAAACCCTTTACTAAAGTCGAATTTCTCTACTGCTTTGATTAATCCCATATTACCTTCCTGAATTAAATCTAGGAATAACATACCACGGCCTACATATCTTTTTGCAATACTTACAACAAGTCGTAGGTTAGCTTCTGCTAAACGAGACTTAGCAATTTCATCACCTTGCTCAATACGTTTCGCGAGTTCAATTTCTTCTTGAGCACTAAGTAGATTTACTCGCCCGATTTCTTTTAGATACATTCTGACAGGGTCATTTATTTTAACGCCAGGAGGGGCACTTAAATCATTAGGATTTAATTTCTCATCAGTATCTGAGCTATCTTTCTCATTTACTAAACTGATATCATTATCATTTAATTGGTCAAAGAAATCGTCCATTTGATCAGAATCCATGTCGAAATTTTGCAATTTTTCGGCTATTTCTTCATGGCTAAGGTGACCTTCCTTTTTCCCTTTTTCAATTAATTGTTTTTTAACATCTTCTAATGTTAATGTCGGATCTATTGTTTGTTTTTTAATTTTAACTTGGTTATCAGACATGAAAAGGCCTCCCAATAGTAATATATGCTTTCAAACAAGATATTTAATTATATAATATTTCAATATAATAAGAAAAGTATTAATAAAAATTCATAACAATGGTAACATTTCATATTCAATATTTGAATGTTAAATACTAATTTGTTTTCAAAACTACTACATTCGTTAAATATTACTTATGTTCCATTTCTACCCGTTAAAAACGCATAATAACCATTATACAATAATGGTTATTAAATAGAAATACAATTTATATGATTTGTTAAAACCTGTATGCTTCAAATACGAATTTATTTTAATAATGATGTTACATTCTTGCTTTATTTTTATTAACGATTTGTTCTAAATAATATTTTTGTAATTCTACATCACCTAGTCGCGATGCTTCGCGCAACTTATGATTTAATTCTTCAATGGTGTCACCATATTTAGCTTCATTTATAACATCCATATAATCTTCAATTTCGCTATCATAAGGCTCTTCATTTAAATCATAATTGTCTAATGCAATTATCGCATCCCTTAAATCATCGTTGTCTGTGTATAATATCATATCACTTATCGAATATTTATCATTTTCTGCGTAAAATTCTTCTAAAATACTATAGATGCGCTTGAAAAATTGATTGCTAAAATCGTCGCTTTCAAGTTGCTTATGATAATTTAAAAACAAATCTTTATCGTGCATAAAATGTTTAAGTAGCGCTCTCTCAGCACTCTCTTGCTTTGATAAATTTGAGAACATTGCATTTACGTTTTGTTGAATCTCACTATCATACGATTGATAATCGTTAAAATAAGGGTCATTCTGAACATATTGCTGTTGGCCTAATACATTACCATTTAATGTACTAGGATCTACGTTAAATATATTAGCAACATCTTTAATGACTTTATTTTGTAATATTTGTGAATTCATCATTGCAATGTCTTGTGTAACTTCTTTAAGGTAACGTTCATAAGCTAAATCATTATTAGTAATTTCGTCTTTATGTCGATTTACTTTATATAAAATAAATGATTTCTTTTCATTATTAACATATTCTAGAAATTTTTCATTACCATATTTTGTAATATATTCATCTGGGTCCATGTCTTTAGGTAATTGAACCACAAAAACATTTAACCCTTGTTGAAGAAGGTGTTGCCCTGTTTTAATAGTTGCTTCTTGCCCTGCGAAATCACCATCAAACATTAGTGTTATATGAGATGTTAATTTCTTGAGAACGGTTATGTGTTCATCTGATAGCGCTGTACCCATACTAGCAATAACAGGTTTTAAGCCGGAGGAATCAGATTTTATAACATCCATGAATCCTTCAAGTAAAATGGCTTCGTCATTTTTACGTATATATTTTCTAGCTTGATCAAGATTATACAATAATCGTCTTTTTTGAAATATCGGTGTTTCCGGACTGTTTAAATATTTAGGTTCTTGATTATTGTGAGTTCTACCAGAATAGCCAACGATACGACCTTGCGCATTTTTTAATGGAAACATAATGCGATCTCTAAAACGATCAAAATAGCTGAAATTTTCTTCGTTTCGAGATAGAAGGCCTGCTTCATATGCGAGTTCAATATCATAACCTTTTTGTTGTAAAAAGTCATGACAGAAATGCGTGTGATTAGGTGCATAACCTATTCCACGCGCTTTAATAAGTTCTTCAGAAAAGCCTCTATTTGTCAAATAGTTTAAGGCGTCTTCACCTTCAACCGTTTTAAGTAGAGCATACTGATAATACTCATTCATTAATTCATGCATCTCTATCATAGCTAAGTCATCAAACGCAATTTGACTTGTATAGTCACTTGAATTACCAATGTCAACAGATATATTTAGACGCTCACCTAGTTCTTTAACAGCCTCTACGAATGATAAATCTTTAATTTCTTGTGTAAATTGAAAGACGTTGCCACCTTTTTTGCACCCAAAACAATGGCAAATTTGTTTATCTTCAGAAACAGTGAATGAAGGGGTCTTTTCATCATGAAAAGGACACAAACCGATGTAATTGCGTCCTCTTTTTTCTAATTTTACATATTCACTTACTAAATCCAAAATATCTGTTTTATCTTTAATTTCATTAATTACTGATTGTTCAATGCGCAAAGTACATCACCCATAAATATTTATCATAATATTATACATTTTTAAAGTTTAAATTGAAACTATTTTGATTGATGCTCAATTATATTAATAACGTCATTGGCAGTTTCTTCAATTGCTTTATCTGAAACATCAATCACAGTGCATCCGATTTTGTTGACGATATCTTCGAAATATTTAATCTCTTCTTTAATACGCAACTCATTTGCATATCTCGCTGAATCTCCTAGTCCCAGTTGTTTTAAACGTTGTTTTCTTATACGATTTAACTTTTCTTCGCTAATTCTTAACGCGATACATTTCGATGGATCTATCTCAAATAACATGTCTGGAGGTGTTATTTCAGGTACTATTGGAACATTCATCACTTTATAACTCTTATGGGCTAAGTATTGTGATAACGGCGTTTTTGAGGTTCTAGAAACACCAATTAATACGATATCAGCTTTAGGTAGACCCTTAGGATCTTTGCCATCGTCATACTTTACGGCAAATTCAATCGCATCAATTTTTTTGAAGTAAGCATCATCCAAACGATGTACTCTACCAGGTTGATTATATGGATTTTCTTCAAATGCTTCTTTCAAATATTCCATTAATGGTCCCATAATATCAATAGAGCGTAACTGATTGGAATCGATTTTGCTTTCCATATATGTTTTCATTTCTGGTTTTACTAATGTATAAACGATAATTGCTTCTCTATCATTAGCTACTTGAATAACCTCATCTATATCTTCCTTAGTTTCAATATATGGATATCTCAAAAAATCATGTTTGCATTCTTTTGGATTAAATTGTGAAATACACGCTCTAGCTACTAATTCAGCAGTTTCTCCAATTGAATCAGATGCGATGATTATCTTTATATTTTCCATCGTTTTACCACCTATTCTTTAAATAATGATACAAATAAATTTGCGATTGTTGTTTTTGATACTCTACCTGTTACTTGATATTTATGATTACCTTTACTTTTAACAATTGGTATTGAATCAATTTCTTTTTCTATCATTTGATCTGCTGCATAAATGATAAGTTCATCTTCTTCAAGATAAGTTAAATTTGGCATTCTCGACATGTTAACACTGATTGGCATGGTATGAATATCTTCACCAATCATAGATGCACGTAACAAGTCTTTTCTAGAACAAACACCAATAAAATCATTGTGTTCGTTAATAATAAATAAGGTACTAGCATCTTCTAAGAAGATCGTACAAATAGCATCATAAACAGACATATCCTCTTTTACAATGACTGGTGGAGACATATAGTCTTTAACAACATATTGACGTAATTTATCAGTCATTAACTTGTTTTTAGATTTGCCAGAATAATAATACCCCACTCGAGGTCTGGCCTCTAAAAATCCTGACATTGTTAAAATTGCTAAATCAGGTCTCAAAGTAGCACGTGTCAAGTCTAGTTTTTCGGCAATGTGTTCCCCGGTAATAGGTCCTCCACTTTTGACTATCTCAATAATTTGTTCTTGTCTTTTACTAAGTTCTATAGGTCTTCACCCCTTTATTGTTCACGTCTATTATACCTATTTATTATTGTACCTACAAATTCATATAATTTCTTGCTATTAAATAATCAATCTATTAAACTAATGGTAAGCGAGTTAAGGATGGTGTAAGCTTAACAACTTCAATTTGGCTAATCGTAAAATTTGATAAAAGTGAGTGGCTACACTAATTTGGGTGGAACCGCGGGTTATTAAGTTATCAACTATATTTAATTGATATAGTGAAATAAATTAACTCGTCCCAAGATAATGATAAATGTGATTTTTTCATTTATTTATTGTCTTGGGGCGTTTTTATGTATTTAATAAGGAGAGATTATATGGTTAAAGATATGGAAACAATTGTATCATTAGCAAAACACAGAGGATTTGTTTTTCCTGGTAGTGATATTTATGGTGGATTATCAAACACGTGGGATTATGGCCCATTAGGTGTTGAATTAAAAAATAATGTTAAAAAAGCATGGTGGCAAAAGTTCATCACACAATCACCATTTAACGTAGGTATTGATGCAGCGATTTTAATGAACCCAAAAACATGGGAAGCATCAGGTCATTTAGGTAACTTTAATGATCCTATGATTGATAATAAAGATAGTAAAATCCGTTATCGTGCCGATAAGTTAATTGAAGATTACATGCAAAAAGAAAAAGGTGATGAAAACTTTATCGCCGATGGTTTAAGTTTTGATGAAATGAAACGTATTATTGACGATGAAGGTATCGTTTGTCCTGTAAGTGGTACTGCTAATTGGACAGATATTCGTCAATTCAATCTTATGTTCAAAACTTTCCAAGGTGTTACCGAAGATTCTACAAATGAAATTTTCTTACGACCTGAAACTGCACAAGGTATTTTTGTAAATTACAAAAATGTTCAACGTTCAATGCGTAAAAAACTACCATTTGGTATTGGTCAAATTGGTAAATCATTCCGTAATGAAATTACACCAGGTAACTTCATCTTCAGAACTAGAGAATTTGAACAAATGGAATTGGAATTCTTCTGTAAACCAGGTGAAGAAATTGAATGGCAAAATTATTGGAAAACATTTGCTAGCCAATGGTTAAAAGATTTAAATATTAACGAAGAAAATATGCGCCTACGTGATCATGACGAAGAAGAATTATCACACTACTCAAACGCAACTACAGATATTGAATATCGCTTCCCATTTGGTTGGGGTGAATTATGGGGTATCGCAAGCCGTACTGATTTTGATTTGAAAAAACATAGTGAACATTCAGGCGAAGATTTCAAATACCATGATCCTGAAACAAATGAAAAATATGTGCCATATTGTATTGAACCATCATTAGGTGCAGACCGTGTTACATTAGCATTCTTATGTGACGCATATGAAGAAGAAGGCGTTGAAGGAAGTAAAGATTCACGAACAGTATTGCACTTCCACCCTGCCCTTGCACCATATAAAGCTGCAGTTTTACCATTAAGCAAAAAATTATCTGAAGATGCGATTAAAATCTTCGAACAATTAAGTTCTAAATTTGCAATAGACTTCGATGAATCTCAATCAATTGGTAAACGTTACCGTAGACAAGATGAAATTGGTACGCCATATTGTATTACATTTGACTTTGATTCATTAGAAGATAATCAAGTAACAGTGCGTGACCGTGACTCTATGGAACAAGTACGTATGCCTATTTCTGAATTGGAAACGTTCTTAGCTGAAAAAGTTGCTTTCTAACTATAATCATATAAAGTACAAAGAGTCCGGGACATAAAGTTCTTGGATAAGTGAATAAAAGACAATTTCTATTGAAATAATATAGAAATTGTCTTTTTTATAAATTTTTTGATTATTTTCAGCTCGTTGAGCTACTACTTTTCTTATATTAAGTGCCATT
>NZ_JAESMI010000098.1:0-10415 GCF_017893095.1 Staphylococcus sp. GDX8P80P
TGTCCCAGACTCTTTATTAACCATAGATTATAAGTATAGATAGCAATACCAAAGAAAGATATAATGAGTGTTTTAAATAGCGAACGATATTGATTTAGATTTGTTACAAAATTCTAGAATAGAACTTAAAAGCATCCTCAAACAAGGGGGTATCATAGGCTATCACTAGGAAAGCCTTCCAAAGCGTGATAAACTAAAAAATGATATAAAAGACACAATGTGCAAAGGAGTTACTTGAGTTTGAAACAGATAAAAAAAGCAATCATACCTGCTGCTGGTTTAGGGACACGATTCTTACCAGCCACTAAAGCGATGCCGAAAGAAATGCTTCCAATCTTAGATAAACCAACAATTCAATACATAGTGGAAGAGGCTTCACGTGCAGGAATTGAAGATATTATCATCGTAACTGGTAAACATAAACGCGCAATTGAAGATCACTTTGACAACCAAAAAGAATTAGAAATGGTTCTTGAAGCCAAAGGTAAAGATGAGTTACTAGAGAAAGTACAATATTCAACAGACTTAGCAAACATCTTCTACGTTCGACAAAAAGAACAAAAAGGATTAGGCCATGCGATACATACCGCTCGTCAATTCATAGGGAATGAACCCTTCGCAGTCTTATTAGGTGATGACATCGTTGAATCAGAAACACCTGCAATTAAACAATTGATGAACGTTTATGAAGAAACAGGCCATTCAGTCATTGGTGTTCAAGAAGTGCCAGAGAGTGTTACACATCGATATGGTATTATCGATCCACTTGGAAAAGAAGGACGCCGTTACGAAGTCAAACAATTTGTTGAGAAACCGAAACAAGGTACAGCACCATCGAACCTTGCCATCATGGGTCGTTACATCTTAACACCAGAAATATTTGATTACCTCGAAACACAAAAAGAAGGCGCAGGAAACGAAATTCAACTCACAGATGCGATTGAACGTATGAATAGTGATATTCCTGTATATGCATATGACTTCGACGGTAATCGTTATGATGTTGGCGAGAAATTAGGATTCGTTAAAACAACAATCGAGTATGCCCTGAAAGATCCAAAGATGAAAGATGAACTGGTTCAGTTTATTAAAGAATTAGGATTATAGCCGTAATTGCAAAAGAAGACCCCATAAACACTTAAGTGATCAGCTTAAATGTTTATGGGGTTCAACTTTGATGTATCCCCATACATCACGCTCATATTTCTCTAAAAACGATTCCGCTTCAATTAATACTTAGATAAAGCATCAGAGAGTAAGTATTAATTAAAATCATGTAATAGCTTATTCCTCGAAACACCGATCATAATACATCCTGACATTGAATAAAGAATTATGGGTTCTTCTTTAGATTACGTAATCTAGGCTGTTGATTCATGTTGAGTTGACTGACTTGTCAAACGTATTATGAACAAATATTTCAAAAACTATAAAACCAACTCATCCCAGTTTCCGCTAAGATGAGTTGTCGGGAAATACAATATGTAATGGTTATATTTCCCAGCCTCTTCAAAACCTGTGTGTATTAGATATAAATCTAATACACTTAAATTGTACAATATATTATTCGAATAGAATACCTCTCCCGATATCAAAACTTTAGCTAAAAATATCAAACTTTTTACTTCATTCAAAAAAATATAGAAAAAAAGAAAGAGACCCATCTTACTCTCCAGTTAAGATGAACCTCTAACGAATTTTATCAATTAAGGACTTCATATCCTCGTACATCAGATCGATCTAATGTAAGTTAATTATAAACCAAACATTAAGGTATACGTTATCAAAAAATGGACTGAAAGTATCAATAAATTGTTGAGTTATCATTATGTAATATGATTTCAAAATTATAATTTAAAAAGATTGATATAAATTTTGAAAAACAAATGTGAACTTTAAATTAGAGCATTGATGATCATATAAGTTTTGATAAAATTATAATTAATAAAAGTAAAAGGTGTGGGTGTTTTCTATGAAAAAGGTTATAAATGTTGTTGGTGCAATAATTTATTCAGAGGATAAAGTTTTATGTGCACAACGTAGTGAGAATATGTCATTACCATTAATGTGGGAATTTCCAGGTGGCAAAATTGAGTCTGGAGAATCAGAAAAAGAAGCATTAATCAGAGAAATAAAAGAAGAAATGAAATGTGATTTAGTAGTTGGAGAAAAAGTGACTACAACAGAACATGAATATGAGTTTGGTATTGTAAAATTAACGACATTTAAATGTACCTTAAATAATCAAATGCCGACGTTAACTGAGCACAAAGAGATCAAATGGTTACATACAGATGAATTAAAGGCACTTCAATGGGCGCCAGCAGATATTCCGGCTGTCGAATTGATTTCGACTGGTGAAAAATAATGAATAATAATATTGTAGAAAATTTAAAGCAGTCTTTAAATAAGGGTTTTATAGATAAAAATGTTGTTCATGAAGGCAATCTAAACCCTAAAATATTAATTAATGATAGAAATCAAAATGTATTAACCACGATTTTAAATGAGTTAAATAAATGTAAGGCATTTTATATTTCAGTAGCCTTCATTACTGAAAGTGGGTTAGCGAGTATAAAATCAGTACTCTATGACTTAAACAAAAAGGGCATAAAAGGAAAGCTAATTACATCAAATTATCTAGGATTTAATACGCCAAAGATGTATAAAGAGTTATTGAAGTTAAATAATGTTGAAGTACGTTTAACAGATATTGAAGGTTTTCATGCTAAAGGTTACATTTTTGAGCATGATAACTATTCTTCTATGATTATTGGAAGCTCAAATTTAACATCAACTGCGATGAAAGTAAATTATGAACATAATGTATTGTTATCAACTCATAAAAATGGAGATTTAATATACAACATTAAATATCAATTTGAAGAGTTATGGGGTAATAGTACACCTTTAAATGAGCAATGGATCGAAAACTATGAGCAATCATTTAGTCCAAAACTTTATAAAAACTTATTTGAAATCAATAATGAACAAAACACTTTATTAAATAGATTCGAAAAAACAAATGAAATCAAACCAAATATAATGCAAGAAGAGGCCTTAATGTCTTTAAGTCAATTAAGAGAGACAGGTGAACATAAAGGGTTAGTTATATCAGCTACTGGTACAGGTAAAACTATTCTATGTGCTCTAGATGTGAGAAATTATAGACCTAATAAATTTTTGTTTATTGTTCATAATGAAAGTATCTTAAAGAAAGCGCGTCAAGAATTTATCAAAGTATTTCCTCATGAAAGTCAGCAATCCTTTGGTTTATATACAGGAACTCAAAAAGAAGATACTGCAAAATATGTTTTTGCAACTATTCAATCATTAAGTAGAAATGATAATTATAAAAATTTTGAAAGTGATGAGTTTGATTATATTGTGTTTGATGAAGCACATCGAACTGATGCTAAAACATATCAAATGATTTTCAACTATTTTAAACCTGATTTTATGTTAGGAATGACAGCAACGCCCGAGAGAACAGATGATGGTAACATATTTGAATTATTTGATAATAATATTGCATATGAAATTAGATTACCTAAAGCTTTAGAAAGTAAAATACTTTGTCCGTTTCATTACTATGGAGTGACGGATTACGTACACAACGGAGTAGAAAGTGATGATTTTACAGATTTGAAAGATTTAACCTCTGAAGAGAGAATTAATCATATAGTTGAAAAAGCTGATTATTACGGTTTTTCAGGCGATAAGTTAAGAGGTTTAATATTTGTTAGTAGAAAAGAAGAAGCTATTGAAATAGCAGAAATGCTGACAGCTAGAAATATTCCAAGTAAGTCATTGATTGGTAGTGATAGCCCTAATAAAAGAATGAAAGTAACAAATGAGCTAATTAATGGTGAAATTAATTATATCGTTACAGTCAATTTATTCAATGAAGGTATAGACATACCGGAAGTAAATCAAATTATAATGTTAAGGGGCACGCAGTCTAGTATTATATTTATACAACAGTTAGGTAGAGGATTGAGAAAAAGTTCTGAAAAAGAATATGTTACAATCATAGATTTCATAGGAAACTATAAAAATAATTATCTCATTCCAATAGCATTATCAGACAATCAATCACAAAATAAAAATGCATACCGTCAATTTCTAAGCAACCCTAATCAAATAGAAGGTATATCAACAATTAACTTTGAAGAAATAGCTAAGAAAAAAATCTATGATTCAATCGATAATGCTAAATTAAATAGTGTTAAGATTATTATCGATGCTTTCAAGACAGTCGAAGAGCGAATAGGTCGTATGCCATTGCTCATGGACTTTATTAAACAAAATTCAATTGATCCACAGGTTATATTATCTAAATTTAGCAGTTATCATGAATTTTTGAAAAAATATAACTATACACAATTGGAGCTCTCAGATGATGCAACAAAAAATTTATGTTTCTTATCAAGAGAAATATCACCTGGATTAAAAAATTCGGATTATTTAGTACTTGAATATATAATCAATAAAGGTCAAATAGGTGAAGAAATATATGATGAATTGAA
This sequence comes from Staphylococcus sp. GDX8P80P, assembly GCF_017893095.1. NCBI lineage: Bacteria > Bacillati > Bacillota > Bacilli > Caryophanales > Staphylococcaceae > Staphylococcus > Staphylococcus sp. GDX8P80P. The sequence goes on from NZ_JAESMI010000098.1 coordinate 4,530, forward strand.
TCATCTTAATAATGAGGATATTAACACTTCTTTAAAAATATTAACATTAGAATATTTTGGTCAAGCAGAACATGCGAGATATGGTAGTCCAATTATAACTAAGAATGGAAATAAATATAGTTTGAGCGCTTCATTTAAAAAATATTTGGCAGATATGCAATATCAATTATATGTAGACGATTTAATTAGTTTAGCTAAATATTATAATGAGAAGTTTCAAAATTCAGGGAATGACTTAATCCTTTATAATCAATATTCGAGATTAGATTTTCTAAAATTAGTAAACTGGAGAAATGATGAAAAAAATATGAGTAATAACATTTATGGTTATAGAGTGTTAGATGATCATATTCCAGTATTTATTACATATAAAAAATCTGAAGATATAGAAGATAATATTAAATATGAAGATCATTTTATAAGTCAAGATGAATTAGCTTGGGTTTCAAGAGCAAATGCATCATTAAAAAGTAATGAAATACAAGATATTATTAACCATAAAGAGAAAAATAAAAAAGTTTATATTTTTGTAAAGAAAAGTGATGCTGAAGGAAGACTTCATTATTATTTAGGAGAAGCAGAATACATCCAAGGAACAGCTAAAGAAGAAATTCGAGATATTGGTGATAGAGTAGTAACAATGAATTTTACTATGAAGACATCAATTAGAGATGATATATATAGATATATTGTAGAAGAATAAAATTAACGATCACCATAGTGTAATTAGTCAGATTTTAAATTGCACTATGGTGTCTTTTATTATTTTGAATATATAATAATATATGTAATATACATAATGATTAGAGGGATTCAAGATGATAAAAGATATAAAAAATGTTTTGAATTTGATAAAAATGAAAAATAGTGAGGATGTCAGAACGAATAAAGATTGGGACCTAAGTGACAAGTATTCATCAATTATTGAAGAATTATTGCCCAAACAGCTAGAAAATTTATCTAATAGTAAAGACCTTTTAACTACTGGAAGTGTTGGAAAGGGAAATTATAGTATGGTTCCATGGGTTACTACCTTTAACACTAATATAACTAAAAGCACTCAAAAAGGTTACTACATTGTTTATTTATTTCACCCCGAAGTCAAAGGGGTATATCTCTCTTTAAATCAAGGTTGGAGCGAAATTAAAGAAAAAACTTTGGGTGTGAAAAAAGCTAAAGAAAAAGCACTTGCCCTTTCCAAGTATTTAGCGTCATATCTGGATGATAATAACTTTGAAGTAGGTAGATTTTATTATTCAAATAATAAGGATAGTAAATATGATAAATCGGATTTGCCAAGTGGATATGCTCACGGTTCAATTATTTATAAGTATTATGATTTTGAGACTGAAGTGTATACCGAGGATATGATGGTTTCAGACTACAAAGAAATGATTAAATTACTTAACGGATTAGTAAATAAAATTAATATAAATGAATATAACGCTTTATTATTAAATATTGAGGAAATAGTAACAATAATAGAGACTAAAGAACTTAATGAAAGTATTAATGAAAATAAAAATATTCAAATGTCTCAAATAGATAAACCCAAAGCTTCCACATATGCAAAAAAATATAAGACCTCTACTAAAAAACAAACTGATGACGATATTGAAAAAGCCCATAAAGAAAACAAAATAACGGGGCAAATTGGAGAAAAATTAGCTTATCAATATTTTATGAATTTAATTGAAAAAAATATATCTGATAAAAATTTACAAGAACAATTTATTAATACAATTGATACGTCTATGGGTGAACTGCACGGATATGGATATGACATGACTGCTTTTGATCCTCAAAATTTAGATAGTCCAGTTGAAAAATATATTGAAATTAAAGCCACTAAATCTAAAAAAGAGGATGAACCTTTTTACTTATCATTAAATGAAATATATGCCATGTATGAGAACCCTCAAAAATATTTGATATTCAGAATTATAGGATTAAATAGTAAAACACCTAAGTTTTATATTATTGATCCATATGAAAACTATGATGAATTTGAAAGTGTAGAGGATTTAATAGAGAAAGTTTTTAATGCCGAGTGTATTCAATTTAAAATATTTAATGTTAAACCATGATTTTATATTTTAAATCGTAAAAATTTTAAGTGTTACCATATTAATCAAACTATAGAATATACATCATAGTTAAAAGGGGTAACATAAAAGTATAATTTTCTGAACCTAAGTGCTTTAGCGCATTGGTGAGTAGTTCTAGATAGATAACGTAGCGAAGTTATAAGACTCCTAGCGGAAAAGAAAGTGTCTCAAGACTACAGGCTTGAGCCTTTCCCGCAGGAAAGCGAAATAACTTAAGCAAGTGAATATCTATCTAAGAACTACTTTTATAGTTTTTTCTATATGAAATCGTCGCAATAAAAATAAGCAAATGTTAATACTGGATGCCATGTATATTCCACATACATAAGCACCTTCAATTATTATCATTTTCAAAAAAGTGAACTATTTGTGAAAAGTATCACAAAATACTTTAAAAATTTTTAAAAGGGTGTATGATAAGAATTGTAAGGAATAAGTAATGGGAAGTGATACTGATGAGAAAAGTAATTGAAGAAGTTGTTTTTTCTGATGAAGGCAGTTACGAAATTTATTTGAAAACTGGTGTTAATCAAGGAATGATCGGTGATATTAAAGATGGCTACTTGACTATCGATTCTATTCCGTACATTGATGCAGAACGACTATATTACTATGGACTCGAACGTAAAACACTCGTTACAAATTAATTCAAATTGAATGGCCTCCTATTAACATTCAAGAACCTTATATGCCTTCGTTGGTGAGCAGTCGAAGGCATACCATAAATATACCCCTAATCATTCTGGAATAATGTGTTGAAAAAGGCTGGGACATACTCAAATGTCTCAGCCTTTTTATCATTTTTGCAATAAACGACTGATTTGAAAATGCGCTTAAACCAAGCGTTTATCAAACCTAGTCATCCTTGTTGGGGCAGGACAATGAAATAAATTTTGAGAAAACATTATTTCTGTCCTGCTCCCTTTGCATATTATAAATCTTTGAAATTCTTCTTAACTTCATTGTATTGGTATTCTTGATTATATAACTTGAATTTATAACCTTCTTGACTAGAGAATGGCATTCTTACACGTGGTATTTGGTCCAATTGTGCGATAAATTCTCTTTCTTGGCGTGTGCGTTGTTTCACACTCATATTCATCCATTCGTCCTCACTATATAAATCGATGAAATGGAATGAGAAACTTGTTCTACTCTTTTCAGCGCGTAACGCTTGAATACGTTCTTCAAATGTCATTGCGTCTCCTCCTATCTTTCTATATGCCCAATGATTTAAGTATATACATTAACTTTAATACGTTTTCATAAAGATTACAATTCTTCTCAGTATTTTCATGATAATATTTCCCGGGAACAGTCACGAAGGTTTAATGTATATGAAATAAGGTAATGTATTCAATGAATCTATAGTAAAGGATGAAGTGAAATGACAGAATTAAATGGACGCGTAGCAATTATTACTGGCGCAAGTAGCGGTATTGGTGCAGCAACAGCGAAAGCACTTGTGACACAAGGTGTCAAAGTCGTCTTAGCTGGACGTAATGAAGATAAATTAAACCAAGTCGCACAAACATTAAATGAAGAGGCCGTACACATTGTACCTACAGATGTAACCATTCAAACAGACGTTGATGCATTAGTCGCACAAGCCATCGATAGATTTGGACAGGTCGATATCTTTGTTAACTGTGCAGGTCTTATGCGCTCTTCTAAAATCACAGACTATCAAGTTGACGCATGGGATGCAATGGTGGATACAAATATTAAAGGCCTTCTATATAGTCTGAATGCGATATTACCTAAATTCGAGGCACAAGGATCAGGACATGTTGTGAATTTAGCTTCAATATCTGCGAATGAAGTTTCTAAATCCAGTGCCTTATATAGTGCAACGAAATCTGCCGTACTGATGATTTTTAATGGCTTAGAAAAGGAATTAGCCAAAACAGGTATTAAAACGACAAGCATCTTACCAGGTATGGTGGATACACCAATGACAGAACATAGTGACTTTGGTGGACGTAAGAAACTAGATCCTGAAAACATAGCAGATGCGATAGTTTATGCACTAACACAACCAGCACATGTCAATGTAAACGAAGTGACTGTGCGACCGGTATAACAATAATCATAGGTGTTTCTTGTCATTTGGCAAGAAACACCTTTTTTGTAATCCTTATCGTGATACACTGGTAATGAAGGACGTAGTGGGGGATTATGATTTAAAGGAGTGACGAAGATGGAGGAACGTCTTTATAACTTGTTGGAATTGCTAGTTAGTTACAATACGGAGAGTCCACCGGGACGTAATACCGACCCATTACAAGATGAGATAGAAACATTATTAACACGTTATGGCTTTAGCATTCAACGAGAACAACTGTATAAGAATGATAGTATTATTGTAGCAACGTTAAAGGGTGAGGACCCTGAAGCACCGAAACTCATATTAAATGGACATGTTGATGTAGCGTCAGTCGATGATGATTCGAACTGGCAGTATCCGCCTTTTCAATTAACTGAAAATGAGGGCTGGTTATATGGACGTGGTGTCAGTGATATGAAAGGTGGCATGGCATCGTTATTCTATGTACTTGAACAGTTACATCAAGAAGGACGCCAACCGAAAGGCGATATCATTGTACAGTCTGTCGTAGGCGAAGAAGTTGGCGAAGCAGGTACAAAGCGTGCCTGTGAAATTGGCCCTAAAGCTGATTTAGCACTAGTGTTAGATACCAGTGAGAATATGGCACTTGGTCAAGGTGGCGTAATTACAGGATGGATTACGATTAAGAGTAAGAACACCATTCATGACGGTGCACGTAGTCAGACCATACATGCAGGTGGTGGGTTATTTGGTGCGAGTGCCATTGAAAAAATGGCTAAGATTATTCGTGCATTAAATGAATTAGAACAACATTGGGCAGTGATGAAACATAGTCCAGGAATGCCACCAGGTGCAAATACGATAAATCCAGCTGTCATTGAAGGTGGACGCCATCCTGCATTTATTGCAGATGAATGTCGCTTATGGATTACAGTACATTATTTACCAAATGAACGTTATGAAGACGTTGTCGCAGAAATAGAAGATTACTTGAATCGTGTGGCTGAAGCGGATATTTGGCTACGTGAGAACCCATTACAATTTGAATGGGGCGGCGAATCAATGATTGAAGACAAAGGTGAAATCTTCCCAAGCTTCACAATACCTACAGAACATCCTGGATTTAAACAATTACAATCAGCACATCATCATGTTCATGGCACAGACTTAAAACATGGTATGAGTACGACCGTCACAGATGGTGGTTGGACTGCGCACTTTGGTATTCCTACGATTTTATATGGACCTGGTAGTCTAGAAGAAGCACATAGCGTAGATGAGAAGATTGAAGCATCGGAACTTCAAACTTACAGCGATGTGCTATATCATTTCTTAAATCATTGGTACGATCATCCAGAAAAATAATAGATTTAAGATAATGTGTTTTTCTAAATTGATAAAGTACTATCTGTTTTATAAAACATACTAAGATTAGCTATGAAGAAAACTATGACGATAGATTTCTTCATAGCTTTTTTTATAGTTGTAGAGAGAAGTGGACTGTACGCTCCCTTAAATTTTAAAGTATTATAATTTATATTTTGCATTTAAGAGCTATTAATTTTATTTATAGACATTATATGTCTCTATCATTAGTCAAGTCCAGACTCCTGTGTAAAATGCTATACAATGTTTTTACCATTTCTACTTATCAAAATTGATGTATTTTCTTGAAGTAACATTACATAAATCATGTATGTGCATAATAAC
>NZ_JAESMI010000099.1:0-832 GCF_017893095.1 Staphylococcus sp. GDX8P80P
TTGTTTAATTAATAAAAGACGTGTCTTAATGGCACTGAACCCCTTAAATGGGAACTTAATAAAAATACTATACTCTAGGCTGCTAATTCTCTGTATTTTACAGGGGATAAGTAGCCTAGTTTTTGTTGAATTCGATTATTATTATAGTTTTTTATGTACTTTTCGACAATATCTATTACAATGTGATTAGGGCTATTAAGCTCATTGTTGATGTAGAAAGTTTCAGACTTTAGTGAGGAATGGAAACTTTCTATCGGGGCGTTATCGGCAGGTGTTCCCTTTCGGGACATACTTCTGATAATGCCTTTTTCTTCGCATAATTGATAATAAGCATAGGATGTATAAACACTACCTTGATCACTATGTAATATACAACCCTCAGGTATATCGATCTGATTTAATGTATCATTAACTAAACTTTGGTCTTGTTTATCATCTATTTTATACGCTACAATTTCTCCATTATAAATATCCATTATCGAAGATAAATACAACATAGAATGACCAAATGGTAAATAAGTAATATCGGTTGTTAATACTTCCATGGGACGACTCGCTTTAAATTGTCTTTGTAATAAATTGTCTGTTTTATAATATGGTTTACCTATTCTTGTCGTCTTTTTAGGTCTAACTCGGCAGTTCAATTGATGTTCCTGCATAATTCTCTGTACTCTCTTATGATTAATTGGTGATGTATAACACTGATTAATCAAAGCTGTAATCTTGCGATAACCGTATGTATAGTGATTAGCTTCACATAATTCAATGACTTTTTGTGTTACGGTATCATTTTTATAGGTTTTGTTTTTCCATCGGTAATATGTTGATTTAG
>NZ_JAESMI010000100.1:0-21944 GCF_017893095.1 Staphylococcus sp. GDX8P80P
AATTTGAAGCTATTTTGCAAATTCGCAGTAGCTGACTGAACTGAAAATGCGCTTAAATCAAGCTTTTTTCAGTTCTAGTCATCCTTGCGGGGGTGGGACGACGAATTCAAAAAGAATTCTGTCCCGCTCCCTTACTTAATTTATTTTATTTTCAATTATTTAGATAATACGACGTGTTTAAATCCTTGATACAAAATTGGGATAAGAAGTATGAAACCAAATAATCCCATGATGGGGAAGACTTTTCCGATTAAAGAAATAAAGCCGATAAATGTACATATAAATGTAACGATAGCCATCGCAATGATGAGTACAAAGTACCCTTTGGAGAATGGCTCTGTAAAACGCGATGCAAAAGCATACATAAGACCAACAATTGTATTATAGATAACTAAAATCATTATAATCGACATCATTGTACCTAATAACGGTGAAATATGATTAGCCAGTAGTAGCGTTGGCAATGCAACAGATTGAATGTGTTCAAAGTCTGTAACGAGTCCTAGATTAATCATCAATAGTAGTAATGTAATGATGATACCGCCTAAGATGCCACCCCATAACGCCGACTGACGATGTTGCATTCGACCGCCCATTACACTTAAAAAACTAAACGCGGCTGCGATTTGTAGGCTGGCATAGTTTAATCCATCAAACCACCAACCGAGTGATAAACCGTGTTGTTCATTGAAGCGGTTCGCTGCACTAAAATTAACATCTCCTGTTATAAAATAATAGATGGCGATAATAGAAACAACAATGACTAGGAAGGGTGTCACCATACCTAAGACGGTAATCAGACGTTCAAATTTAAGAAACAGTGTCATTAGAATAAATAATACTAATAGCAATGAACTTAACCAATAAGGTAATCCGAAACTTTCATGTATGGTTGAGGCCCCACCTGCAGTCATAATCATCGCTAAAGAGAATAAAAATAAAGTTAAAATAATATCAAAAATACGTGCAATCATTGGATGTAAATAATATTGAATAGACTCTGAATGGTTATGAGATTGAATCGTAAAGCCAGTGTTTAAGACGAAGACGCCTGCTAGCGTAATGATTAACCCCGTATCGATAATACCAGCAATACTATAGCTACCGTGACTCGTGAAGAACTGAAATATTTCTTGACCAGTCGCAAAGCCAGCCCCAACGACAACACCCACAAATGCGAAAGCTACCATTATAGTCTCTCTAAAAAGTTGCACAATTAAAATTTCCTTTCAAATCATTACTTAATTCATATAGTTTAAACGCAATTATCTATTTTAGATGAAATGAGGTTAGAAATAAATAGGAAAGTTTACCCGAAGTGAACATTGTGTGTCCGACAAAGGCATTAACAACTTGTTTATAAATTGGTAATGCAGGTGTAACCAAAGTTTGATAGTATGACACAGTATTGAAAAAAAGTTGATTCTTATTGAGGAAGGTGTAGGTATGTCATTAGATTTACCTGTCATGTTAATCATTGTGCTATTTTTGGCGTTGGGCATATTTAGCCAATGGTTAGCGACGCAAATTAAGTGGCCATCCATTGTAGTGATGTCGATTGTCGGCTTACTCATTGGGCCAATCTTGGGACTGGCAAACCCTCAAGAAACATTGGGGGCTGAGGTCTTTAGTCCTATCGTGTCATTAGCTGTAGCGGTAATCCTATTCGAAGGCAGTAGTAATTTGGATTTTCGTGAATTAAGAGGCATTTCTAAAGCGGTTATCCGAATTATTACCATCGGTGCAGCAATCGCTTGGGTACTCGGTGCGATTGCATTACATAAAATTTTAGATTTTCCAATTGCTGTAGCGGTTGTGATGGGCGGGTTATTCTTAATTACTGGCCCAACTGTGATTCAGCCATTACTTAAACAAGCGAAAGTGCGTAAGAGCGTAGATTCTATTTTAAGATGGGAAAGCATTATCTTAGATCCTATTGGTCCTATACTCGCATTAACTGCTTTTTATATTTATCAAATATTTGAACAGGGCTTCGGTGTTCAAGTCATTTTAATTTTTATTTTGAAAATTATAGCAACAGCCATTATCGGCTTTGGCGCATCATTCATTTTCAATTGGTTAATCCAACGTGATTTCATCCCGCAGAATTTAATGCCTTCGATTCAGTTAGTGTTTATTTTGTTAGTATTCAGTATTTGTGATCAGATATTACAAGAATCTGGCCTATTAGCCGTAACAATTTTTGGTTTAATGATGGCGCGTTATAAGAGACATGATTTAATTTACAAGGAGTCAGATCATTTCATTGAAAATGCATCCTCTATTCTTGTATCGACTGTCTTTATTTTAATTACATCATCATTAACATCATCGGTATTAATGGATGTTTTATCATGGCAATTAGTAGTCTTTGCGATTGCAATGATTGTCTTGGTACGTCCGATATCAGTGTTAGTATCAACGATAGGTACAGAAATCACGAAAAGAGAACGTGCGATTGTTGCTTTAATGGCACCACGAGGGATTGTCGTTTTAACTGTTGCGCAATTCTTTAGTGGGTTATTTCTAGATAACCATGCTAGAATGGCGAGTTATATTATGCCTGTAACCTTTGGTCTTGTGTTTATTACGGTAGTTATATATGGATTTAGCTTCATTCCTTTAAGTAAGTTATTTGGCCTAGCAAGTACGGAACCACCAGGTGTCATCATCGTTGGTGAAAGTGAATTCTCATTCCACTTAGGTACAAAACTACGTGAACATGATATACCAGTTATGGTATTTAATCTATTTGAGAATACATCAGATAAAGCGGAAGAACTTGGCTTTGAGGTGTTTAAAGGGAATCTATTATCAAGTAGTGATCGAATATATGCAGATTTAATTCGTTACAATAAATGTTTATTAATGACCAAGTCATTTATCTTTAATAGTTTAGCCTTTAATGAGTTGGTACCGGAGTTCGGATTGAATCATGTGAGTATGATGCCTGTGTCCTTTACTGACGAACAAGCACGTAATAATTTAAATGGACCGCTACGCAATCACATTTTATTTGATGAATCACATAGTCCAAGATGGTTTGATAATACGATTGCTAATAAAAATATTGTTGAAGTATCTGCGGAAGCATACGATAACATTACTGATAATGATATGATTCTTTATCATATTGATGATAGTAGTGTGGTGTCATTTAATAAGAGTACTAAACCGATACCGCAATATGAACATGGGGTATACGGCATCTTAAGAGATGTATATTAGAAAAGGATTATGATGAGTTTTTAAATAATTCTTAATAGGGAGTGAGACAATGAATTTAAAACAAATTCTGTCCCACTCCCATAATTTTGTATATAAGTCTAGTCAAATGTTAGTTCAAATATCTATCGTGCATTAATAATTTTAAGATACGAATTTGTTCTTGGAGTAATTTACCATCATTGGTATCTCTAATTTTTTTACGTTGTAATTCTTCATCAACCACTCGGCGAACAGATAATTCATCTGCGCCATCTGATAATACTTTATCTCTTGAATCGAAATGTTGATGAGCGACTAATTGCATGCCGAATGAATTGTACAGTAATGTATAGCCAGCAATACCAGTTGTTTTTTGATATGCTTTCGAGAAACCACCGTCGATCACTAACATTTTGCCATCAGCTTTAATAGGGTCTTCACCATCTATTTCTTTTACAGGTGTATGACCATTGATGATTCTACCTTCATCTGGATTAAGGCCAAAGTCTTTTAACATTTTACGAATCATATCCACATCTTCTCTTAAATAGTAATATGGATTTTTAGGCTCTTTATGAGAAGCTTTGTCTTCGATGAAGTAACGTTCGAATGTTGTCATGGCTCTTTTACCAAATAAAGAACTATATTTACCAGTCCATAGATACCACACTAAATCAGTAGATAAGTCATCTGTTATATCTTTGTAATCGTAGGCGTAACGTACATGTCTTTCGAAGACATCTAATAGGTCACGTCCTTTATGTTGTTCACCTTCAATTTCAAACGACTCCATTTCTCCGTGTTCATCAACAGGTATACAGCCATGGATGAGTAAATTACCGTTATATGGAAGGTAAAGTTTGCCTTTCTTCATCAAGAAGGACATGTGACGTTTTAATTTCTCAGATTGTTGGAATGAAAGCAACAATTTATTCATTACTTCTTCTTCTTCAGGTAATAATTTACCAGGATCTTTTGGATCTACGGTACTGAAACATGTATCTTTTAAAGGATATGTTTTCCCATAAATGGTGATTTCATTTGTATCATAGTTAATCTGTTCCAAGACTAAGCGATCTTCCATTTCAAAGCTAGGGCGACGTTTAATGATTGGCATTTCTAGTTTGAATTGAATCATCGCAATCGCTTGATGGATTTTAGTGATTTGACTCTCTTCAAGTTTAGATAATCCAACTGGTTTATCAGGACGTTTCTTCGGTTTGAATGATGGATTATTGCCGCTATAATGTTCTTCTGCAAGTGTTAATAACGGACGTAAATTAATGCCATAAGCATCTTCAATGATGTCTAAATTGTCATAGCGTGCACATATGCGAAGTAGGTTAGCTAAACAGACTTTAGAACCTGCATAGGCACCAATCCATAGAACATCATGGTTCCCCCATTGAATATCAACAGAGTGATAGTTGATTAACGTGTCCATAATCTTATCAGGTTGCGGACCACGGTCATAAATATCTCCAACCACATGTAAATGGTCAACGACAAGACGTTGAATACTATAAGATAATCCAATAATTAAATCATCTGATTGCTCTAACTCGATAATTTGATTTACCAATGTTTCATAGTAGGATTTCTTATTGTTAAATTCGTTATTTTTATAAAGTAGTTCTTCAACAATATATGTATATTCTTTAGGCAATGCTTTACGTAATTTTGAACGTGTATATTTTGATGAACAATAGGTAATCAAATCAATTAATTGTTCAATTGTAGTGATATACCAAACATTTAATTTACCTTTTGAGTCGAAATTATTTTTAACGAGTTTTAATTTTTCTTCAGGATAATAGACAAGCGCAGCCAAGTCATCAATTTCTTTTTGAGATAACTTTTTAGCATAAAGGTCATTAATTTTAGAACGAACGTTACCAGAGCCATTACGCAATACATGTTGGAACGATTCATATTCACCGTGAAGGTCACTGACGAAATGTTCTGTGCCTTTTGGTAATTCTAAAATTGACTCTAAATTGACGATTTCTGTTGCCAGCTTTTCAGGGCTATCAAATTGTTGTGATAATAAATCTAAATACTTCTCTCGTAATTCACTTTCAGTCGTTTGTGTCATCGTATTTCACTCCTGTTTGGAATTGATATTCATTGTAGATCGTTTATAAAACCGCTTACATTAATTATCTTTAAAACGCATCACTTTTTCAATGGTGATGCTTAAAATGTCAGAATTAATTCTTAAAATACGACTATTTAATAAAAAAGCCTCAGTCACCAATGGATTCTGAGGCTTTCACGTATTACTTAACGCGGTTTCTATTTTTAAAGAATATTCTATAAAGCACGTAAAGAACTGCAAGAATAATAATCACGTACATAATGTATGAGTATGTGTGTAAACCGGCCATTAAAGCGTCGAAACTACCACTTAACATACGACCGAGTAAGATTAAGGCAAAGTTCCAAATCGTCGTACCTAATAATGATAAGACGACGAACGTAACGACATTCATTTTATTAATACCAGCTGGGATTGTGATGAGTACACGTAATACTGGGATAAAGCGACATAGCAGTACAGCCCATGCGCCATAACGTTTAAACCAATCATTAGCGCGCTTAACATCTTTACCTTTCAGCTTAAACCATTTACCATGTTTGTCTACAAAGCGATAAATACTGTCTTCATTAATTAAACGGCAAAGATAATACAGGATGAGTAACCCGATAAATGATGCGATTGTTGAAATTAAGAATAGGAATGGTATAGATAAACCAGATTTAACCGACATCAAACCAGCAAACGTAAGTATAATTTCAGAAGGGACTACAGGTAATACATTCTCCAATAAGATAAGAATGAATATGGCTGTATAACCCCATTTACTAATAAAATCAGTAATTAATTGTTCCATTTATATATAAGAACTCCTTTTAGAAGCGTTCGAGACAACACAACGCAATAACTTCGAAAGCCATATACGGCGTCGAAATCATCTCGATCACATTAATTTTTACCATTTAATTTCAAAAATAAAAAATTCATAGTAAATTCATTATAATAAAATTTACTATGAATTGCTTGTATAAACTAATGACAACCGTTATTTCATTGCTTTTAAATAGTGTTGATAGAGTTGCGTTGCCTCTTCATCATCTTCGACACCATAGACATTCATACGACCATCTTTAAATAAAGTGATTTCGTAATGGTCATCTTTAATTAATTTTGCGAAAGACGTGGCCTTCACAAGCGTTCCAGGAAGATGATGTGCATGTTGAAAGACATTGGGCTGATATCGGAAAAGGTAGGTACGGCCACATAAACTTTCAATATGGTGTTGTTGTTTCGTTTCTAAGAGTGAATAGTGTCGATTGGCACATACGTCACAAGCAGGGTCTTGTAATATATCGACGTTCATCGCTTTGTAATCGATCTGCCATGTATCAATCGTAATTAATTTCTTTGAAAAGCCTTCCCCTGATAAGTAACGTAGCACTTCAGAAACTTCGTAACTCGCCACTTGTGAAATAATAGGAGGTAAAACTCCGTTAATCGCACAACTCTCACCACTGGATGGCATGTGTTTTAAAAGACATTTTAGGCAAGGGCCTTTGAAATCAATACCATAAACGGTTCCTTTATTGCCAACAGCTGCGCCATAAACCCAAGGGATTTGGTGCTTATGACATACTTCATTTATGAGATAGCGGATTTTGAAATGGTCCATGCCATCAATGATGATATCGGGTTTAACGTCGGTGATAATATCTTCAATATTAGATGAAGTGATTTCTTGATAATACGTTTGTACATCTACATGATGATTGATGTCTGCGATATGTTGTTGAACAGCATGTACTTTAGGCACCATATTGAGTGCATCTACCTCAGTGTACAATGCTTGTCGATGTAAATTAGATGTTTCAACAATATCCATATCAACAATTGCGATGTGATGTGCACCCATACGAGCAAGAAGTTCAGCAACATGACTACCTAATGCGCCGGCACCTAAAATAAGCAACGTTGCATCCGATAAAGCATGTTGACCATGTGCACCAAACGGTGAAAATCTCATTTGCCGATTGTATCGTTGCATTATAAGAATCCTAAACCTTCAGTTGGGCTTGATGCTTGGGCAGTGTATTTTATTGGAATTCGTCCTGCTTCATAAGATAAGCGGCCAGCGTGAATGCCTAACTTCATTGCTTCTGCCATTTTCACAGGGTCTTTCGCACCTGATACTGCTGTATTTAAAAGGATGCCATCAGCACCTAATTCCATCGCATGACATGCATCTTTAGGTGAACCAATACCTGCATCAACAATAACTGGTACATTTGAATTCTTAATAATGTAACTCAAGTTCAGTTGATTATTAATGCCACGACCTGTTCCAATAGGTGAGGCTAACGGCATAACAGCGTGCACACCTAAATCTTCTAAACGTTTAGCTAAGACAACATCGTTAGAAATGTAAGGACATACAATATAACCTCGTTCAAGTAATACTTTACAAGCTTCGTAGGTTTCGAAAGGGTCAGGTAATAATGTTTCATCATCACCTATAACTTCTACTTTAATCATGTCACATACACCCGCATGTTTAGCGATTTCTGCAATACGAATTGCTTCTTCAGCTGTTTTAGCGCCAGCAGTATTTGGAAAAGTGATAAAGTCATTTAAATTTATATTTGCAAGTGGGTTAGGTAAATTTTTATCGTACAGGTTCATACGTCTAACTGCGAACGTAAGTACATTTGTTTCCGAAGCTTTAATCGCCTTAGTTTGGATGTCTTCATTTTCAAACTTTCCTGTACCTAATAACAAACGAGAGTGTAATTCTAAATTACCAATTTTAAACATTTTATCCGCCTCCAACAAATTCTAATAGTTCTAATTGATCATCTTCACGCACAGTGTGTTGATGATAATCATCTTGCTTAATCAATGTTTTATTATGTTCAACAATGACACGTTGTGGGTCTAACTCGAGTGATTCGAGCACTTGATGAATCGATTGTTCCGAGTCGAACGTGAACGTGTCACCATTAATGATACATTTCATGATTTAACCTCCTTGAGACATTGAAAGGTTCATATTGAGCTGGTTTAACACCAGTTAATAGCCAATTCGCGATGTCACGTCCGATCACAGGAGATAATAAAATACCATTACGATAGTGACCGGTAATTATATATAAGCCATCATCAATTTGGTCCATAATTGGTAGTTCACCCTCTGTGTATGGACGTACGCCAGACCATTGTTTGAGTACACGTGCGTTTGTAAGTTCAGGGATACGTGCTGTTGCATAATGTTTCAACCAGGAAATGCCTTGCGTTGTATTACCTACTGAATAATTATCAAATTCACTCGTAGCACCAATTAAATAACGGTTTGGTTGTTTTGGCACAACGTAACATCCATTGGTCATAAATACCGTTTGATCTAAATGTAAATCATCGTGTTCCACAAGTAGGACTTCACCCTTGACGCCAACAACCTCACGTGGCAGTTGATACTGCTTTAATAGTTGAGATGACCATGCACCACCTGCAACAATGACCTTTTTAGCATATAAATCACCTTTAGATGATGCGATTTGATAATAGCCATTCTGACGATGAATGCCTGTAACATCTGTATTAAAGTAGCGCGTAATGTGACGTTGTTGCAGAGATTTAAACAACGCTTTCGTATAATGATTCGCATTGATTTGTCCATCATTGGGGATATAAATAGCCATGTCTGCTGCTGAGACATTGCAATTCGTTAAATCGGCCAAGTCATTGTCTGAGAGCGCAACAACATTGTGATCTAATGCGTGTAGGAATTGATATTGTGCACGTAAATGGTCTACATCACTAGGTTGATTCGCAATTTTAATTAATCCAGATGCTTGATATTGAATATCAATGCCCGTTTCATCTTGTAAAGATTGGCATAATTCAGGAAAGAGGTCTCGTGACTCGAGTGCAAGACGAAATAAATCACTATCTTCTGTAAATTCATTCTGAGCACCTAACATGCCACCAGCTTTATAGGATGCATGTTTACCAGGGATATCTCGGTCAACGATTGCGATGTCGAGATGCGTGTGACTAAGGTGTCTTGCAATGGACATTCCGATGACACCAGAACCAATAATAAGAACGTCATGCACCTTTCAACCACTCCTTTCGTAGATGTTGAATTTGTTGTAAAGATGCGTTCATAAAGTATGAGATTGCACAAATACCTGCAAAGCCAGGCGGCAGTTGATGTATCGTATCTTCCGTCATACCACCTATGGCATATATCGGGATAGGCACGTGCAAAACATCTTTGATTTCGGACGATGTTCTAGGTTGTTGATTTGGCTTAGAAGCGGTTGGAAATATATGACCATAAAAGACATAATCCAAGTGATGTTGATAAGCCTGTTTAACAGAGTCAACCGAGTGCGTTGACATGCTAACTTGCACCTCTGGATGGTGTTCTTTATAGTGGAATGCCAACGTGTCCATCTCGCGACAATGTAAACGTGTAAGATTTAGCGCTTCTAATAATTCGATATCGCTATGGACAATGATTTTATCTCTAGGGAATCCAGCAACGATTAATCTGTTGAGAAAAGAACACAACTCATCTCTAGACATAGGGGTACGAAAGAGTAAACCATCAATCCCCTCACTAATATCAAGAAAATGTTCTAAATCTGACGCTGTTAAATGTTTGTAAGTTGTTATCGCTATAAAGATGTCTATCACTCCTAATAAATGAAAAAAACGCTATCTCCTTCGTAGGAAATAGCGTTGGTCTATATAGAACGTTATTTAGCAAGCCACTTTCCTACGCCAGTGCAAACTGGATCAGGTTCCAGGAATTATAAAGTTCTTTCTTTACTCTCAGCCTTAAACAAAGGCACTTCCAGTGGATAAATTATCTATTTAATTTTTAATAATTTTGATTCACGTTTGATTTCAAATTCATTCTACAATTTTTTCGAATAGAGTTCAAATTTTAATAGGAAGAGCAAGAGACATCAATCATATAATGATCCTATTTCACCAATTCTCAGTAGCTGACTGAACGGAGAAGGCGCTTAAATTAAGCTATTGTCAGTTCTAGTCATCCATAGGGGCGGGACCCACTACAAAGAACGGCATTAAGAAATTCTACAACCAAAGCAAGCTGGGAGTCGGGGCCCCAACACAAAAAATCACGAAAGTGATTTTACAAGCTAAGCGAGTTGGGGTTCGGGGCCCCAGCAAAGAGAATTTCATCAAGAAATTCTACAAGCACAGCAAGCTGGGAGTGGACAACGAATGTGAAAAGAATGCTGTTCCACTCCCAAATGACGTAATTAGTGAATAAAGTAACGAACGATGTACAATTTAATAAAAGAACTTTTAAATAAGATATTGAAAACGATTTCAAAACCTGGTAATATAAATAAAAATAAATGCTAAAAACCCTATGATGGTAAGGGTTATAAGGGAGTTATTTTTGTATAATAGGGAGTCTTGTGAGTATATTAGACAACATATTTAGAATCAACAAATTAGAGGAAGTAGGAAAAAGAGGTTATGGTACAAAGACAAAAGAAAAGTAGTGTTCGTTGGTTTTTTGCATTAGCATTTTTTATTATAGGTGTAATCGCCTATATGGATAGATCCAACATTTCGTATATTGCCCCGCAAATGATGGAAGATTTACATATGACAAAACAACAATTTGGTCTATTAGCTTCATTCTTCTCGTTAGGTTATGCTTTAATGCAAGTACCTTCAGGTATGCTAGCTGAGAAATTCGGACCACGTAAGATGATTACAATTGCTTTAGTATGGTGGAGTGCTTTCACTATTTTAACAGGTATGATTAAACATCACGGTTTATTATATTTAGTTCGTTTCTTATTCGGTATCGGGGAAGCGCCTATGTATCCATCAAACGCCGTGTTTAATGCAAACTGGTTCTCTAAAGATGAGAAAGGTAGAGCATCAAGTATGTTACTTGCTGGTTCATATTTTGGACCTGTATTAGCACCTGTCATTACAATTGCTATTGTAAACGCATTTAACTGGCAAGCGGTATTTTATATCTTTGGTGTGGCAGGTATCTTAATTGCGATATTATGGGGAATTATTGCGAAAGATTTACCTGAACAGCATCGTATGGTTAATGACGCAGAGAAACATTTCATTATGGAGAATCGTGACCTTGTTCAAACAACGAAATCATTACCACCATGGAATCAATTCTTCCGTCGTATTAGTTTCTATGCGATTGCAGGTCAATACTTTGTAGTACAATTTGTTATTTCATTATTCTTAATTTGGTTACCAACGTACTTAACTGAACAATATCATGTAGAATTTAAAGACATGGCGATTAGTTCATTACCTTGGTTCATTATGTTTATTTTAATTTTATCTGCTGGTGCGATTTCAGATAAAATTTTACGCAGTGGTCAATCAAGATTTGTTTCAAGAGGTTTGATTGCTATTGTAGGTTTCATCGTATTTGCAGTTTCAATTTTCTTTGCAGTACATACTGATAATTTATATGTAACTATTTTCTGGTTATCACTTGGTTTAGGCGGTATGGGTGTATCAATGGGTATGAGCTGGGCTGCAGCGAATGACATTGGTAGAAACTTCGCAGGTACTGTATCTGGTTGGATGAACTTATGGGGTAATATTGGTGCGTTATTAAGTCCATTCTTAGCTGGTGCATTAGTAGCATCACTTGGTTGGACAATGACTTTCCAATTGCTAATTATTCCAGCAGTTATCGCAGCAATTTTATGGTTATTTGTATCACCAGATAAACCATTGATTAAAGATGAAAGTCGTGAATTAAAATAATTTCATATAAACTAGGGCATCATGCCTAGATAAATAGTCGAGACTGGGATATAAATAATATAAATATGCTATTTTGCAATTTCGCAGTAGCTGACTGAACTGAGGAAATGCTTAAATCAAGCTTTTCTCAGTTCTAGTCACCCTTGCGGGGTGGGCGGGGCCCCAGCAAAGAGAATTTCACTAAGAAATTCTACAAGCAAAGTAAGCTGGGAGTGGACGACGAATCTAAAAAGAATTCTGTTCCACTCACTGTTTTTTATATCCTGTAATTCAGGTGCGACGCATTTACGTTTCGTTAACCGTTCTAGAGTAATTACCTTTAATGTGTGAACTCTGTCATTGTCGTTCTCTCATATCCAAAAGTCACTTTACTGTTTTATATGTGTGGAAGTGGTAAGATGATAGTGAATAAATCACAAATTGAGGGTGAAATGTATGATTATTATTAATGCAAAACTTAAAGTAAGCGAAGAACATCGTGATGCCTATTTAGATTTAATGACGAATTTAGTCAAACATGCACGTGAAGAAGAAGGTAATACATTTTATAGTCACTATGAAGATGTAAGTGAACGTAATACGTTCGTAGTTGTAGAGAACTATAAAGATCAAGCTGCTGTTGAAGCACACAATCATTCAGATCATTTTAAAGTGTTTAGTGAAAATATCGGTAACTATATTACAGAAAAACCAGTTATCGACGTAGCTGAAGTAAAATAATTAAAGTTAATTTCATAACGTAAACATTACTAAGGTAGGATAAGAAGTCAATTGCGAAGCGATGATTTCAATCCTACCTTTTTATTATTTAAACAATCACTATCATATGAACGAATAAAAAGTGTTATCATTGAATATGTATGTTTTATAGAAAGGAAAGATAACATTGGGAAATGTTTTAAAATCACTTATCACATTTGATACAAGTAAAGTTGACCCGATGAAAGGTATCAGACAGGGCTTGTTATTAATAATCCCAGCACTATTAGGTTATTTCCTAGGTAATTTCGCACTAGGATTGCTCGTGTCAACTGGGACATTGGCACATATTTATGTGTTCAAAAGCTCACCACGTTCAATGATTAGAACAGTTATCTTATGTTCGCTCTCATTTGCCGTATGTATGATACTGGGAACACTTACGGTTACTGAACCAATTCTATATGGTGTGACATTATTATTAGTTACGGTCATTCCTTATTATATCTTCAGTGCATTGAAGATTGCTGGACCGTCTTCAACTTTCTTCCTTGTAACATTTTGTTTACCGAGCAACTTGCCAGTAGCACCAAATGAAGCACTGTACCGCGGTGTTGCCATTCTTATTGGTGGTGCGATTGCTACATTTGTAGTTATTTTGACAATCCTTTTCCAAAAGCAAAAGATTGAAAATAGAGCAATTAATGCTGACTTTAACATGATTAAAGAATTAATGCACAATTATAACGATGTTGACAAGTTTAAAGAGAGTGCCAAAGCAGCAGTAACACAATTCAAGAACTCTGATGAATTGTTAATCACTGCAACAGCTGGGGCTGATCAAAAATTAAGTCCTCGCTTTCAAAGATTGTTATTGCTACATACCTCAGCACAAGGTTTGTATTCAGAGCTATTGGAATTACATGAAAAAGGTATACGCCCAATTCCAAATGAATTAGTTGAAATGATGGACGTTGCAATACGCAATGCATATCGCACATCAGCAGCTCGAGAAAAATGGACAAAAGAAGTCAATGTTGATGAAGCGTTTGACGATTTATGGCAATATATCTTGAAAATCGATGAAATTACAAACTTAGATTCTAACCAAATTGAACATGAAGCGAGTGTTCGTAAGCCACTTTACAGTCAACGCATCATTCATAATTTAACGTTAGATTCTATCGTATTTCGAAATACTTTGATTTATGCCGTAATTATGGCAGTGGCCATTTTTATTTCATTAGCATTTAATATCCAAAAATCTTACTGGATTCCATTAACGGCGCATACCGTCTTATTAGGTATGACAACACGACGCATGTTAGACCGTTCTGTAGCCCGTGGCTTAGGTACCATCTTAGGTACACTCGTATTATCAGCAATACTATATTTCAATCCACACTTGATTATTGCAGTCATCATTATGGGTCTTGCGGCAATGGTTACTGAAACATTTGTAGGTTCTAACTATGCCTTTGCGGTAATCTTTATTACAATCCAAGTTATATTATTAAATGGTTTAGCGTCAGATAACCTGTCCATTTCAATTGCCTATACACGTATCTTTGATGTATTGATTGGTATTGCCATCGCAGTTGTTGGGATCTTACTTATTAATCGACAAACAGCATCCGCCATGTTACCACGAACGATTGCAGAAGTGGTTCGTAAAGAAGCCGTTATCTTCCAATATTTATTCTCAGAAAATCATTACCAAGATGATTTACGTGAAAGAGATGAAAGCTTAGCTTTATCAGTGAAAATGAGTAACATGACACAAATTAATAATTCAGCAAGTGGTGAATTATTCTCAAATTAAGAAGTGATTCGTTATTATTATCCAAGTATCTTCGCATTGGAAGAAATTAACTTTATGTTAATGCGTGCAATGCAAGATCATCAACGTCAACGTATTTCTGATCATCAAATGGGAGAATACCTTGTTACCTTTGAGAACTTAGCGAAACATTTCGAACTTCAAAGCAGACTTGAAATTAATGAACTTTCCGATTTACCGCAATATAATTACATTAAATCGGCATTAATGCGACTGCAAAATAATTGTGTGCATACACGTAAAGATATTAATGAAGTTGAAGATGGAGCTGCAATTAAAGCATAATATCATCATCGAGTTTCACTTCTGGTGATAGTGGTAAAGCTAACTATCAATGAAAAAAGGAGATTGATACCATGCCTTGGACGATGGACGATTATCCGAATACGTGGAAGCACTTTGATGAATTAGAACGAAAAAAAGCCATCGATATTGGTAATGCAATGTTGAAAGATGGATATAAAGAAGGCGATGTTATACCGATTGCAACACAACAAGCTAAAGATTGGTATAAAGATGCATCGAAAGCAGCGCTTGATGAATTAAAGCACAAGCATGTCACACAACACCAAAAGGATCAATCAGCGAATCCAAAACTCAATGACAAAAATGTACATGTATATTTTGAAGATGACGAATGGAAAGTGAAAACAGAAGGGGCGAAACAAGCGTCCGATACTTTTGAGAAGAAAGCAGACGCCACGAAACGCGCGCAAGCTATTGCTGATAATCGTGGTACGACAGTCATTGAACATAAAAAAAGTGAATCATCGCAATAAAATCAATGCACGAGGCTGAAACAATGCGTTCAAACAGAATGCTGTTTCAACGTCGTGCGTTTTCATTATCAATTGAAAGTTCTAAAATAATCTGCAATAAAAGAGTATTATTTTTAGTTTATTTTGTAATTCGATATAATAAACAGTGATGATTAAGGAGGAAATACTATGTATGTAGAAAGAAAACCATCATTGTATATAGAAGAATTACGAAGTGAATTTAAAGATAACTTACATCATTTCAAAGATGGAGATGAAGCCTTTGATAGATTAATTGGTTTCGTAGAACTCGATCATTTATACGCCTCAGCCTTAAAAGAAATCAGCACCAAATTAGATATTCTCGATGACAACTTTAACTATGTTTATAAACATAATCCGATTCATCATATGGAACGACGTGTAAAAGAAATGAATAGTCTAATTAAAAAACTACATCGTAAGCAAGTTGAAATTAGTGCAGAAAGTGCGCGTAAACATATTCTTGATATTGCGGGAATTCGTGTCGTTTGTAACTATTTAGAAGATATATATGTCATTGAGAAGATGCTCCTAAAACAAGAAGACGTTAAACTTCTCAAGCGTAAAGATTATATTAAAAATCCGAAAGAAAATGGGTATCGTAGTTTACATATCGTTGTGACAATTCCCGTATTCTTATCCAATAAAGTGGAAACATTACCTGTAGAGATTCAAATTAGAACCATTGGCATGGATATGTGGGCAAGTTTAGAACATAAAATTCGTTATAAAAATAACGCTAATACAGAAGATTATAGCGATATGTTAAAAGACTGTGCCCTTGAAATTTCAGATGTAGAATCTAAAATGCAATCCATTCATTCTGCGATTTCCGATAATAATGAATAACGTTAAACGATAAAGCGTAACTTATTGAATTGTACGTAACCTGTAACAATTTTATAAGTTATGCTTTTTTAATTTGTCTCTATTTTGATAATTTTATGATAAAATAATAATTTAGTAATATAGGGATTTTTGAGGTTGATTATGAACAGAAAATATTTTAAAACACAAATTTATCAATTAAAAAATTATCATAACGAACAAGTAGAAGTCGCTTTCGCGGGCAATCCAACATCAAATAGAGCAATCGTATTTATACATGGTGCTATCATGACATACCGTATTATGACCATGTTCGAACCCTACTTCAGAGAGTATAAAATGATTTTCATTAATTGTCCTAGTCGTGGTAAAAGTTCAAAGATTGATCGTAATAACCATACTTTAGATGATTACTCTGAACGAATTGAAGATGTTTTGGAACAAATCGTTGCCACACAACACCTTGAAAAGGTCATGATTATTGGGTATTCAATGGGAGGGATGATTGGCACACGTCTATTGAAATTTAATAAACTACCGATATCTCATCTTGTTTATTTAAGTAGCGCAGCTAAAATTACGCCAAACACGAGTATGCTTGCACGTTTATTCTCAACAGATAGTAAGCGTGACCATTTCAAAGATGAAATTACTGCCATCAAAAACTTGCCACAATACATCTTAAAGAAAACAGTTTACGCACGAAAAGAAAACGGACTAGATATCTTATCCTTTGTCGCCCCGATTAAGACGATCATCACTGATTTATTATATACAATTAAAGCAGATTATCTTCCAGATATTGAAGAAATTGAACAATTTCCAAAGTTACTATTTATTTCTGGTCAAGATGATGAAATTATCCCGTATACAGATTCACAAGCCACTATGGAGCAGTATAAGCGCTACGGCGGTGAAACGAAGGAAATCGTCTATCCTGGTATTGGACATATGGACTTTCCATCTGTCCTTGAACAATTACCTAATGGCACTGTAGGGATTATTGATCATATAAAATCATGGATTGAAGATAAATAAGACTGCCTTTAGACTGACCGATAACATCATTTATCAAAAGGTCTTGAATGTGACGTTACGTCATATACTATATTCAATGTAGGAGGTGGACACTATGTCACATTACACTATTGGGGCGCTAGCTGATCAACTAGGTATAACGGTTCGAACACTACAATATTATGATCGTAAAGGTTTATTAACAGCGAAACGTACAGCAGAATCAAATCGCAGATATTACAATGAAGACGATGTACAACAATTACAGTTGATTTCGTTATTAAAGGAATTTGGTTGTACGTTAGATGAAATTAAAACATTGTTGTACGAAGATAGCGATATGCAGACATTAAAAACAATGCTTCAACTACATAAGGAAGCATTGCAAACACATATATACGATCAAACAAAAGCATTACAGCATATCAATGATGTAGAACAGTACATTTCAGATCACTCAAGTGCACCAATCAATCATCTATCTGACATAGATAAAGCAATGAAAGAATCTACGACATTGAAGACATTTAGAAAGAAAGTATGGATGAGCGCAGGCGTCATTGGTATTATTCAATACACAGGACTAATTGCAAGTTTACTGAGAAGTTCAAGTAAGCCTTTCGTTTCAATCTTGCCTATTTTAGTAACCTATGCCATAGGATTAACGACATTCTATTATAAAAACATTTCATATTTGTGTCCAAATTGCCAACATACGTTTAAACCATCTGTGAAACAATTTATCGTGGCGCGACATACTATGCAAACACGTAAATTACCATGTCCAAATTGCCATGAAACCCATTATTGTATTGAAGTTTCAAATGAGAAAAAATAAATCATGTTCCTATCCATCCCGGTCTATTTAGGACCGGGATATTTACTTTTAAAAAAGAAAGCGTTTGCAAAAATGGATATGATATATTAATATACTTGTATACAAGTTGTAATTGAATGAATAGGAGTGATGCATGTGAAAGAAAGTTATCCAGCGCAGTGGCTTGGAGGCATGTCTAAAGGGGAAGGTGTCGCAGCAGAAATACGTTTACAAATTGTAAGTGGTGAGATTGAAGCAGGTACACTACTTACAGAGAATCAAGTGGCTAAACAATTTGACGTTAGCCGTTCGCCAGTTAGAGATGCCTTTAAATTATTACAAACAGATCAACTCATTCAATTAGAACGCATGGGCGCTAAAGTATTGCAATTTGGTGAGCAAGAGAAGAAAGAACTGTATGATTTACGATTAATGCTAGAGTCGTTTGCATTCGCAAAGATAAAACATATAGATAGAGAACCGATTATCAAAGAGATGCGTAAACATCTTGAAATGATGAAAGTAGCAGTTAAATTCGAAGATGCTGAAGCATTCACACAACATGATATTCAATTTCATGAAGCAATGATGCATGCATCAAATCACCAATATTTACAAACATTCTGGAAACATTTGAAACCCGTGATCGAAACACTCGTATTGTTATCCATGCGACAACGTATGGACCATGATAAAGCAGATTTTGAACGCATTCATCACAATCATAATGTGTTTGTTGAGGCGATTGAACACTATGATTCAGCGAAATTAAGAGAAGCCTTTCATTTAAATTTCGACGATGTTGGCGAAGATATTGAAAGTTTCTGGCTAAGATAAATAGAAGAAAGAAGGAATACTATGAACTACATGATTGGTGTGGACATTGGGACAACAAGTACGAAATCCGTATTATACGATGAAAATGGACAATTTATCATGAAACATAGCATTGGCTACCCCTTACATACACCCAATGTTGATGTATCTGAAGAGAATCCTGACGAATTGTTTGATGCCGTTCTTATGACTGTGAAATATGTTGTAAGAGAGGCAAATATTAAAAAAGAAGACATCAAACTCATTGCATTTAGTGCACAAATGCATAGTCTGATTGCACTCGATGCACAACATCATCGTTTGACTGAAAGTATTACATGGGCAGACAATCGCGCGAGTAAATACGCGGAACTAATTAATAAGGAACATCATGGCTCAGGCATATATCAACGCACAGGAACACCAATTCATCCAATGTCACCATTATCTAAAATCTTCTGGATGAAACATGAACAACCTGACATTTATAAACAAACGGCGATGTTCGCTGATATAAAAACTTACATATTTTATCAACTATTTGAAACATACGTTATTGACCATTCAATGGCATCCGCGACAGGTATGTTTAATTTAGAAACACGCAATTGGGATGCAGAAGCACTCGAATTAGTTGGTATCACTGAGGCACAATTACCACAATTAGTACCTACCACACACATACTTAAAGGCATGAAAAAACGCTACGCCACCCTAATGGGCATAGATGAGGATACGCCTATTATTGTTGGCGCAAGTGATGGCGTACTATCCAACTTAGGTGTAAACAGCTACAAAAAGGGCGAAGTCGCTGTCACGATTGGTACATCTGGTGCTATTCGTACAGTAATTAACAAACCACGCACAGATTATAAAGGTCGTATCTTTTGTTATGTATTGGACGAAGACCATTATGTCATTGGTGGACCCGTAAATAACGGCGGTGTCGTACTAAGATGGTTGAGAGATGAATTACTCGCAAGTGAAGTAGAAACGGCGAAACGTTTAGGCGTTGACCCATATGATGTATTAACTAAAATCGCTAGCCGAGTTAAACCAGGTGCAGAAGGACTTATTTTCCATCCTTACCTTGCAGGAGAACGTGCACCATTATGGAACGCAGATGCGCGTGGGTCATTCTTCGGATTAACACTCTCTCATCAAAAGGAACATATGATACGTGCCGCATTAGAGGGTGTGCTTTATAACCTATATACAGTCTATCTTGCACTTGTGGAAGTCATGAATGAAACACCAAGCACAATCAAAGCAACAGGCGGCTTTGCTAAGAGTGAAGTGTGGCGTCAAATGATGGCAGATATCTTCGACACAGATCTCATCGTACCTGAAAGCTATGAAAGTTCTTGTTTAGGCGCATGTGTATTAGGTTTGAAAGCGTTAGGCGACATTGAAGACTACTCAATTATTGAACAAATGGTCGGGACAACGAATGCGCATCAACCTGATCCAGACACAGTTCAAGTGTATCAACAGTTAGTATCCATCTTTATCAACTTAAGTCGTTCATTAGAAGAACGTTATGCTGAAATTGCAGACTTTCAACGTAAACACATGGAGTAAATCATTAAATTAGAAAAAGAAAACATTAGGAGGGTTTACGATGTTTGGAGATATTTGGCCAATTATCAGTGTTGTTATTGGGATTTTATTACTTTTGTCATTAATTATTTTCTTGAAATTGAACACGTTTATTTCATTAATCATCACTTCTGTTGTCACTGCGATATTACTAGGTATGCCATTAAATAAAATTATGGAAACCATAGAAGCGGGCATGGGAAGTACGCTCGGTCACATTGCGCTAATCTTTGGATTAGGTGCCATGCTTGGTAAATTACTTGCTGATGGTGGCGGTGCCAATCGAATTGCCGACACATTGATTGCTAAATTTGGACCGAAACACGTGCAATGGGCAATGCTAATCGCAGCCTTTATCGTAGGTATCGCACTATTCTTCGAGGTAGGGTTAGTTCTATTAATTCCATTAGTATTTACAATTGCTAAACGTGCGAAAGTCTCACCACTTAAATTAGGTTTACCAATGGTGACGGCTTTATCAGTAACACACGGTTTCTTACCACCACACCCTGGTCCTGTTGTTATTGCAAAAGAATTAAAAGCGAACGTTGGTCAAGTATTGCTATTTGGTATTATCATTGCCATTCCAGTAACGATTATCGCTGGACCAATATTCAATAAAATCGCACAAAAAATCATTCCTTCTGCCTATACGCGTGAAGGGGATATCTCAGCATTAGGATCTCAAAGAGAATTCAAAGAATCTGAAATGCCAAGCTTTGGATTAAGTTTATTTACAGCTGTGTTGCCAGTTATCTTAATGTTAATTTCAACTATTGTACAATTAATCACAGGCCATGAAGCAGCTACAAATTTATTTGAACAAATCGTTTACTTCATTGGTACTGCAGGTACAGCAATGTTAATTTCAGTTATCTTTGCAATCTTGTCTATGGGCTTAAATCGTGGTAGAAAAATGGACGACATTATGAAGTCAGTTACGAACGCCATCTATCCAATAGGTATGATGATTTTAATCATTGGCGGTGGTGGTACATTTAAACAAGTATTGATTGATGGCGGCGTAGGCGATACCATCGCGAAAATGTTCGAAGGTTCAACCATGTCACCAATACTACTTGCTTGGATTGTAGCAGCCGTATTACGTATCGCATTAGGTTCAGCTACAGTAGCTGCCATTTCTACCACAGGTATCGTTTTACCATTATTACAACACTCTGACGTAAACGTTGCACTCGTTGTACTCGCAATAGGCGCCGGCAGTGTTATCTTATCTCATGTTAACGACGCAGGATTCTGGATGTTTAAAGAATACTTCGGTTTAACCGTAAAAGAAACATTCCTAACATGGTCATTACTTGAGACAATCATCTCTGTATCAGGTATCATCTTTATATTATTTATTAGCTTGTTTGTATAATATGTAATATTAGAGTCCGGGACATAAAGTTCTTGGATAAGTGAATAAAAGACAATTTCTATTGAAATGATATAGAAATTGTCTTTTTTATAAATTTTTTGATT
>NZ_JAESMI010000101.1:0-427 GCF_017893095.1 Staphylococcus sp. GDX8P80P
CTCAACCGAAGAAAGCAACTGACCTAACACCTCCGGTGAAACCTTCTGTTGTTGGAACTCTGGATGGAAAAGCGGGAACGAAAGATCCTGTTGAAGTAGTGACAGATCCGAATACGAAAGTGGAATTATTGGATAAAGACGGTAATGTTATCGGTTCAGGTACGACAGATAATACAGGTCATGTCACGATTACACCGACGAAACCTATTCCTGAAGGTAATGTCACTGCGAAAGCTTACGACAATGCGGAACATCCAAATAGTTCTACATCTGATCCTGTTAAAGCAACTGATACAACGCCACCAACTACTCCAACACTTGATACGGATTTAGGTGGTAAAGCTGGTACTCAAACACCTATTACGGTGACTACAGATCCAAATACGCATGTTGATTTACTTGATAAAGATGGTAATATCATTGGTTC
>NZ_JAESMI010000102.1:0-20260 GCF_017893095.1 Staphylococcus sp. GDX8P80P
AAAAAAGAGGCACTGAATTTTTAAAAATTCAGTGCCTCTCTTTTCTATTTACTAACTATCGAGTGCTTTATATTCTTTTCTATAAAATCTAGTTTTACGATTAAACAATGATTACAGCTTAGTTCATAAATACTTTTAATATAATAGTGACGATTAATAAGACGATGAGAATTAAATCAATACCTACCATAATCGTATAACGTGTGGATTTTTGACCTTGTGATTTAGCTTGTTGCATCGCTTTATAATTAGGCACTAAACTTAGTATAAGTAAGACAATAATTAAAATGATACCTATTGTGACAGACATTATTTTGTACCTCCATTCTGTTTATCAATCCATTCCCAAATAAATCCTGCTAAAAGGCCAACAATGAGACCCGCTATAACACCCATTTCCAGTGTAAAGAAGAGGGCACCTATAATAATGAAAATAATTAAAGCGATTGGCAACGTAATGCCAAATTTTAACTTACGCTCATCTGAATTAAAAATTGTAAACACAGCAAAATATAATAAGAAAAAAGTTAAAGTTGCGATAATTGTTCTTATGATTAGTGGATTAACGCTATCATGATTGGCACTGAAATAGTTTAATAGAAAGAAAACGATGCCAAATATAATAGAAATTTTAACACTCTTTTTTAACAATGCTTGCATTCATTAATACTCCTTGTATTGACCAGTAAAATTCTAACAAAAGTATATCACACTCTAAATTAATTTTTGCGACATCCTCATCCATTAAACGCTTAGAAAATGATTATAAACAATTGAATTAAAAAAAGATTATTTGCAAAAGTGAAAAATCTCAATAAAAAATATTGTAAAAAGTAACTTTGTTTAAATAGCAAAAATACTGTAAAATCAAGGTTTTTAAAAATTTGAAAAGAGTTATTACAACAGTAATGGAAGCGATTTCAAAAAGTTGTAAAATTTATGTTTTAATTTTGTCAAATTATAGTATAATAACTTCATTAAGGTAAAGGAACTTTTAAGGGAAAAGAAGGAAAGCAAAAGAGGGTTTTCTGAAAGACAAAAGTATTCGAACCTTAGATTTAATAGAGATGGGGTTATTTTAATGGATAACAATGAATTACATAGGGGGCTAAGTGCACGTCAAATTAGAATGATCGCACTTGGTGGTACTATTGGTGTTGGTTTATTTATGGGAGCAACAAGTACGATTAAATGGACTGGTCCATCAGTTATTTTTGCATATTTAATCGCAGGGATCTTTTTATTCTTAATCATGAGAGCAATGGGGGAAATGATTTACTTAAATCCAACTACTGGATCTTTCGCTACATTTGCGAGTGATTACATTCACCCTGCAGCAGGATATATGACAGCATGGAGTAATATCTTCCAATGGATTGTTGTAGGAATGAGTGAAGTTATTGCAGTGGGCGAGTATATGAATTATTGGTTCCCGAACTTGCCACAATGGATTCCTGGTGTTGTTGCGGTGCTACTATTATTAGCAGCTAACTTAACTTCTGTAAAAGCATTCGGTGAATTTGAATTCTGGTTTGCAATGATTAAAGTTGTAACAATTATATTAATGATCATTGCTGGTTTAGGATTAATCTTCTTTGGAATTGGTAATGGTGGCCATGCGATTGGACTTTCAAATTTATGGTCTCATGGTGGCTTTATGCCTAATGGATTTGTAGGTTTCTTCTTTGCATTATCAATTGTTATTGGTTCTTACCAAGGCGTTGAATTAATTGGTATCACTGCCGGAGAAACAAAAGATCCTCAGAAAAATATTAAAAGTGCAGTAAACGGTGTTATTTGGCGTATATTAATTTTCTACATTGGTGCGATTTTCGTAATTGTTACTATCTACCCATGGGATCAATTAGGTGAAATCGGTAGCCCATTCGTAGCTACATTTGCTAAAATTGGTATCACTTTTGCAGCTGGATTAATTAACTTCGTTGTTTTAACTGCAGCATTATCTGGATGTAACTCAGGTATCTTTAGTGCAAGTCGTATGATCTTTACATTAGGTCAAAAAGGTCAAATGCCTAAAATCTTTACACGAGTTATGAAAAATGGTGTACCATTCTATCCAGTATTAGCCATTGCTTTAGGTATCTTAGTAGGTGCGTTATTAAATGTTATTCTTCCTTTATTTATTAAAGGTGCGGATAGTATTTTCGTATATGTATATAGTGCATCCATATTACCTGGTATGATTCCTTGGTTTATGATTTTAATTAGTCACATTCGTTTCAGAAGATTGCATCCTGAGAAGGTTGAAGGTCATCCATTCAAAATGCCAGGTGGAACGTTTGCTAGTGCAATTACAATCTTATTCTTATTAATTGTATTAATTGGTATGTTATTCAACAAAGAAACAGTTGTTTCAGTTGTCATTGGTATTATTTTCTTAGCAGCGGTAACGACTTACTACTTCGTTCGTGGACATCACAAAAATGATGGATACCGTAAAGTTAAATAAACGCATAAATAAATCAAACATCATCAACACATGATTCAAAATGGACTAAGACACACGGCGCTTAGATTCATATGAAGGGGAGTGGTACAATGAATTTAAATCAATTCTGTACCGCTCTCTTTTTAACACTTTTACCGAAAGAAAGCGTCGTAACAAAATGAACTAAAACCCAAGTCATAATGTCTTAGTTACATTAAATAAGCCAGTAAGAGAATTTTTATTAAATTCACTTACTGGCTTTTCTATATCTTATGTCTTGTTTGAAAAGGTTAATGCTTAAATTCCACATTTGATAAATGCTTACGATAATTATCAAGTGCCATTTTTGATTGCGTGATGAAATCTAATGACGTTTCATAATTTAATGCAATATAACGATAGAAAAGAACATCAATCGTAAACATCTGAGCAAATAAAGAAGTAGTTGCTCCCATACGCAATTCATTTTCGTCTGAATGGCCATACGTTAGAACAATATCAGAAAGCTTGGCTACATGATTATGCTCAGAACTTGAGATGGTAATAATTGGAATATGGTAATCTGAAACCACTTTGACCATCGCTCGAAGTTCACTTTGATCGCCGTTATTCGTTATAAATACTACACAATCATCCTTATCATGCGTAGACAACATCGTTGTAAATAAATGTGTTTCTTGTACAAGTTGAACATTTAGCCCAATACGCGATAATTTTTGATATAAATCCGTAGCACAGACGTATGATGCGCCATAGCCAAATATAAAAATCGTATTCGCACGTTTAAACTGTTTGCATATGTTATCTATTGTTGCATTATCTGCAAAGGTAGAACTCTTTTGAAGTGCTTCTTCTGCACGATGATATAACTTCTTTTTTAAAGTGTCTACCGACTCATTGTTAAGCAGTTCAATCTTATACGGCGTTTCCTTTTTAGGGAATAAAGTTGCTAATTGTGTTCTGACTTCATGAAAGCTTTGATTAATTAATTTTTGGCTATATCGATTTAATGTTGAAACACTCATTTCCAGTTCTTCAGCAATCTCCTGATTCGACATGCGAATCACTTTATGTGGTGAGTTTAATATGAATCGTGATAATTTCTTTTCATTTTTAGAAAAAGAAGGATAATTGTCGTCGATTAAATATAAAATGTTTGTCATCTAATCACCTAGTTTATTTAAGTTTCTCATTTCTTTAGTCGTACCGAAAAAGTATGTGAAAATAAAACCACCTAGGTACGCAGATAGTAATCCTATAATGTAGCCTAAATATTTCTGATGTGCAATTAAAGGTAATAATGAAATACCACTAGGTCCTATTGCGGTAGCACCGATATGTCCAATTCCACCGATAACGGCACCGCCAATACCACCACCGATACAAGCGGTAATAAAAGGTCGACCTAATGGTAAAGTCACACCATAAATAAGCGGTTCACCAATTCCTAAGAAACCAACAGGTAATGCACCTTTAATCGCATTTCTTAGTGTTGTATTGTGTTTACATCTTACCCATAAAGCTAAAGCTGCACCTACTTGTCCAGCACCGGCCATTGCTGCGATAGGTAGTAAGTAAGTTGCACCAGATTGATTAATTAATTCGATGTGTATCGGGGTGAATATATGATGTAAGCCTAACATAACAAGTGGTAAGAAGAACGCACCTATAATAAATCCGCTAAATATGCCACCTACACCAATAACCCAATTTACGACGCCCACCAAACCGTCAGATATAAATCCGGCAATAGGCATAATTAGGAATATCGTTAGCAAACCTATAATGAGTAATGATATTGTTGGTGTTACGATAATATCTATTGCATTTGGAACGACTTTATGTAGCTTTTTCTCAATCATACTTAATAACCATACTGCTAAGATAACCCCTATAATACCACCTTGACCTGCTAATAAAGGTTCACCAGTAAAGATATTTTTGATTGGGTTGTCTTCAGTAATACCTGTTAATAATGTGGTACCCCCAATAACACCACCTAAACCTGGCGTTGCACCGAATACTTTAGCAGCATTAAATCCAGTAAAGATAGCTAAATACGCTAACATACCATCTTTAATGACATTAAGTACGGCTACAAGCTGTTTGACCCAATCTGCTGAAATAGTGCCTGCTGTAATAAAGTTATTGAGTACTGCCGCAATACCACCAATTAAACCGGCACCTATAAATGCAGGGATTAATGGTATAAAGATGTTAGCAATAGACTTTAAAATCTTGTTAAGTTTACTTTGTTTGTGCTTTTGTTGATAGTCATTTTTATTTTCTTTAGCTTGCGCTTCAATATTAGACTTATTGCTATGGTGGGGGATATCTTCTCCTAGTTGCACACCACTTAGCTTGACCATTTCAGCTGATACCTTATTAACTATACCGGGTCCAACCACGACTTGAAGACGCTCATCTTGTACTACGCCGAGTACACCATCTATATTTTTAAGCTTTGAGTAATCAATTTTTGACGCATCATTTATTTTTAAACGCACACGTGTCATACAATGAATGATATTATCCACGTTATCAATGCCACCAACCGCATCTAAGATATGATGGGCTAATTGTTGATCCTTATTCATATCATTGCCTCCTTAAGATTGTATTGCTTGTTTCACAATACCGTTATGCTTTACTAGTCTCGATTTAGCATCACTTTTCGTTGTGTCACATAGATTCATAACGATTGCAACTTTGATATCATTGTCGGCTTGTTGATATAATGATTGCGCTTCTTCAAAAGTTAAGCCACAAATGTCTTCAATAATATGTATAGAGCGTTGTTCAAGTTTGTAATTTGTCGCCTTTAAGTCAACCATCAAGTTATCATACACTTTTCCAACACCAATCATAGTCATGGTTGATATCATATTAAGCACAAGCTTTTGTGCTGTGCCTGATTTTAGTCTCGTAGAGCCAGCTAGTACTTCAGGTCCAACATTGACTTCAAGTGCATGATTAGCGATTGTACTGATGTCACTATTTGAATTGCATGATAGAGCGACTGTCATTGCATTGGTTTCATTAGCGTACGTTAACGCTCCTTTAACATAAGGCGTACGTCCACTAGCGGAAATACCTACGACAACATCTTTATGATTTAAATGGATTGTTTTTAAATCGGTCATTCCCATTTCTACGTTATCTTCAGCACCCTCGATTGCTTCAGTCATAGCTTGTTGACCTCCAGCAATTAAACCAATCACTTCATTTGGCTGTGTATTAAAGGTTGGAACACATTCGGCTGCATCTAATACACCTAAACGACCACTTGTACCTGCTCCAATATATATAATGCGACCACCATCGCGAAATCGAGTGATGGTTGCTTCAATGACTTTATTTAACTGTGGCAGTATAGAGGCTACTGCTTTAGCTACTAATTGATCTTCTTGATTCATTGCTTTTAAAGCTTCTAAAATAGACATTTCATCTAAATGCATCGTTTGTGTATTTCTACTTTCAGTTGTTAAATGTTCCATTAGCGTTTCTCCTTTTCAGTAATAAATTCAAAAGTGTCACCAGGTTGGATTAAGTCAATCATTGCTATATCTTCAGCACATATTGAAGCAACATGATTAATCGCTTTATGACTAGGCAAATCTGATTTAATAATTTGCAACTCACCTTCGTAACGTTTGTTAAGTGAATTATCCACTGTAATATCTCCTCTAGTGCGATTATGATTCGAATGATTATTAGGAGGAATACTGACCTTTGTTGATCTAGAATACTTAGATCGTATGACAAATTCTGGCGCATCAAGTCGAGATGTATGATGTTTGAAGATGAGTTGCTCGTATGATTCATCAAAATAACTTAGACGAAGCTTGAAATGACGATGATCAACCATCTGCTGTAAAGCGATTGCCTCTGAGCGGGTGATAGCAGTGTCACCAATAAGAATATAGTTTAGTCTAGAATGAACTAAAGCTTGTGCAGATTGAAGTAACGTCATATGTCTGTGTTGCTCAATAGTTGGAAGTCCCTTGAATATTGGACCTCTAAAAGTAGTTCCAGGAATAAAGGCCATAATCGGAGCATGTTCATCATATTTTCGTATAAGCTCATTTTGTTGTTCAATGAAACTTAGAGCTAAACCTGTATCAGGTCTAGGGTAGTAATTATGGCAAAAATAGATTTTCGGTAATGATTTTTGATTATAAAGTGTATCAAGGGTATGAGCAGTAATCGTACTAGCATTTAAACAACACTTTAAATGATGCTGATATAAGTCTTCTATTAAACTACGCTTAAAATCTTCATCTATTCTAATAACAAAATCCCCATTTGGAAATTGATCGAAAAAACGGTAAACATTTTGATTCAGCAATGAAGGATTGATATCAATGATATAGGTTACTGATGTATCTTTTAACAATTGACATAATTCTCCCAAATACGTCAATTTTGTCTCATCATTTTCCTCAGGTATTTGTAATGATGTGAAAATAACGTCATAACCAAGATGAACCATATCTAAAATATAAGAAGTATTTAATGGTTGACCTAAATAAACTGAGAAACCTAGCATGTGAATCCTCCTTAATTACTGTAATCACTTACAATTATAGCGTTTCACGTTTTTTATTACAATTTACATATATATTATATAATTTTTATATTTAATTGGTGGATCGCTAAGTATTTAAAGATGAGATTGAATGATAGAATTGATGTGAATTTATAACTAAGAAAGATGCATAAAAGTTTGAAGAAATCATGGGCATCGATGGTTGGACAGGGGGAATGAAACTACTGGAACGCATTTAACAAGTGAACGAATGTTTGGTGAATTTGATTTTGGCGTTGTTGCAAATCAATTAATATTGTTCCTTGTTGAAAATCATGTAACGGGTGTGAGGATAAATGATTCAGTAATTTATTATAAGTATGTTTGAGTTCAAGTGAAGGGGATGTGTGACTATTGTTAGTGTCATTTTGAAGCGTTAAAGCTAAATCATGACTGAAATGATGAATCGAAGTATGATACGCGTCAATTTCTTGATTTAAGTACCGGTCATCCATTAGATAGTAATATCGTATCTTTTCGATGTGCGTGAGTAGCAAAATGAGTTGTTGACGAATTTGAGTTAATTGATCCAAGGTATGCGAAACTCCTTACTTTGAAGGTATTAAGTCTTAAAAGAGGTAGAACGTAGAGGACCAACCGAACATATTAGTCAGTATGCTCGATTGGATTTAAAAATTGAGTATAATTTTGTATTGAAATATCGTATGTTTTAATCGTCTTTTCGAAGGAATAAGAAATATCATAAATATCGAGTACTGGTAGTTCCCGTGTTCGACCTAAACCGATTTCATATATAATGGCTAGCCATTCACCATTACGACATAGTAAACCAATAAATATCACATTTTCAGCAATAGTGTCATGATGATCATTGAAGTCAATCAACATAACATTTCGCTCAGAACTATAGATTAATATGTCTGTAAATAGACGAGGTAAAGTAATTTGTTCTGTATCTTCGAATTTAATTAAGTCAGTCATATGGGTAAGTGATTTACGAACATGCGTGTTAGGTATATTGATAAGCTGATTAATAATAGATTCAATCTCTTTCGTATAAGGTAATGTTGAATAAGATTGGCTTTCTATTAAGGTTAAATATAGAGATACTAATTGCTGTTCATTAAAATGAATTTGTATTTTATCCTCAGAATTTTGAATTTGATAGCCACCATGTTTCCCTTTATGTGCGTATATTTGAACACCTTGATTTTCTAAATCAGCAATATCACGACTAATTGTACGAACAGAAACATTTAAGTGTTGTGCCAGTTCTGATGCATTGATTGTTTTACCTTGTTGTATCAATGAAATAATTTGATTTTGGCGATCCAATTTCTTCAACATAAACACCACCTATAACCATTACATATTACATTAATTATAACATAACACTGACATTGAAGACATTTTGAGAATAGTCGTAGATTATGTGTGTAAAATTAAACATTTTTTATTTAGAAAACGCTTACAAATCAAAGCGTTTTATGCTAATATATTATTTGTAACAGGGGAGAACGAATTCAAACAAAGGGGTAGAAGCTATATAACAGATAGCTTGTTGTGAATCGTTCGAGTTACATCGAAACATCTTCAATATTTATTACTTACTTTCCTTTCTATTTGTCGGCTAGCAGATGACTAGCCGATTTTTTTGTGTTGTAATTTAAAAATACCTATGACAAATAAATACAGTAAGATACAATAAAGTGAAATAGATCGTTGAGGTGAAATGATGCAAAATGAACTTCATTATATAGATACACATATCATGAATTGGTTAACACACTTAGATGATGTTATTCCACAATTAATCAAAGATATGTCTACGGATACCAAACTAAATCGCTTTGATTTAGTTACTAATGTAGACAAGCAACTTCAAAACAAATTTGAAATGTATTTATCTGAACACTTTCCTGGTCATCAATTGTTAGCTGAAGAAAAAGATAATGATACGATTCAGCCATACGAGGGTCATTTATGGATTATGGATCCAATTGATGGTACGGCAAATTTGGTTAAGCAACAAGAAGATTATTGTATTATCATTGCATATTTCGTTGATGGGGAACCTAAACTGTCGTACATATATGATTATCCTCATGATAAATTGTACAAGGCTGTAGCGGGTAAGGGGGCATCAGCCATTATTGCCACCTCGTGAATTACAATTACGTGATGCTATCATTTCTTTTGGAACACAATATATAAATGAGGATACAAGTAAAGCATTATATGATGCGTCATTCAGCGTGAGAAATATTGGATCATGTGGATTAGATTCAGTCAGAGTCATCAAAGGGCAATTTGGCGCACATATTAATACAAACCCTAAACCGTGGGATATAGCAGCACAATTTTTATTTGCAAAAGAATTAAATCTGGAAATGACACAATTAAATGGCGAACCTTTAGACTTTGCTAAGAGTGGTCCTTTCATTATTAGTAACCGTGGTTGTTATAAAGCTATTTTGGCTATTATCAATCGAGATGGTGGCTATCATATTTAATACTCATAATCGCTAGTTTAAGAAAAGTTAGTTCTTAAGACGTATAGCAAGTTAATCATTTTAATATATAATTATGATATTAATTCATAAAAAAGAATAGGAGTGGTAGGATGCGTAGAACGCATAAACGAATGAGCCTGCCCGTAAAAATAGTTACATGGTTTATAGGAATATTGTTTGTACTAGCAATTGTAGCGACAATTTTTGTGGTGGCTAGTATTTTTATCACGAGTGGTAAGATTCATAATCCATTAAATAGACAACATTCAGAATTGAGATCAAAGAATATAAGTTTATCTAACGGTGACCCATTTACCATTGCATTATTTGGTGTTGACTCAGATGCACAACGTAAAAGTCAAAATGATGGTGAAAGAAGTGACACAATCATGCTTCTTTCTGTTAATCCGAAGAAACAAACAACAGAAATCGTCAGTGTGCCTCGAGATACACAAGCTGATATTGTAGGTAAAGGTACAACAGAGAAAATCAATCATGCTTATGCTTATGGTGGGCCGACGATGGCTGTTAAATCATTAGAGAAACTAATGAATGTCCCTATCGATCATTATGCGACGGTTGATATGGATGGCTTACATGATATGATTGATGCTTTAGGTGGCGTCGATGTTACGAGTAATGATACTTTCACTACGAAAAGAACAAACTTTGTAAAAGGTCAATCTACACACGTAGATGGTGATACTGCAATGGCCTTTATACGTAGTCGTAAAGAAGAGGGTGCTGGTGGCGATTTCGGTCGTCAAGAACGACAACAATTAATCCTTCAAGCGATGGCTAATAAGATGACAAGTACGTCAGCATTGACCCATTTCCCATCATTAATGAATCAAATCCAGAAAAATGTAAAAACAGATTTAACGTTAAATGACATGAACGATATTAGAAAAAATTATAAAAACGCCAATGCAACAGTGAACCGTCATCAATTAGAAGGGCAAGGAGGCATTCAAGATGATGGCCTTTGGTACTTTATACCAAATGATAACTCAAAACAGAATGCTACAGATGTGTTAAATAATAACTTGTAAGCATTATGAACGGGACAAAAGTTAAAATAAATGCGTTGTCCCACTCTTTCTCTTTTGCTATTCAAGTAAACCTATACTTATAGAGGTAGGCTATCAAACTTAAAAGTGTTTGGTCCTACCTCTTTTTGTATACTCTAAAAAATTAAAATATAATATATATTTAAAAATTAGGTTTGTAATAGTGGAATGTATTATTAATATTTAATTCTTTTAAAATTGCAAAAATTTATGAAACGCTTAACATTTAATGAAATAAGTAATACAATTAATGTAATTCTATGTTCAATATATGTGGGGTATTGGAATGGAATGGTTACGTCGTTAAAGTCATTTTACGGAAAATTTTAATATAGATGGGGTGGAGAGTATGCAAGAACATTTAATCGTCACGCTTGATGGCACAGATTATCTTGTAGAACCAGGAACAAGTTTGCTCGAGTTTATAAAATCTCGTGATACTTTCGTACCTTCAATTTGTTATAACGAGTCAATGGGACCAATCCAAACATGTGATACATGTATGGTCGAAATTGACGGCAAAATTGAACGTGCGTGTAGCACTGTTGTAGATCGACCTATGACAGTTAATACTCAAAATAGCGATGTGAAAGCGAGCCAAAAAGAAGCTTTAGATCGTATTTTAGAAAAACACATGTTGTATTGTACAGTATGTGATTATAATAACGGTGACTGTGAAATACATAATGCCATGGATGCATGGGGGTTAGAGGAGCAGTCATACGAATATAAGACGAAGCCATATGAAAAAGACTATGGTCCATTTTATCGATATGACCCAGATCAATGTATTCTCTGTGGTCGATGTGTCGAAGCATGTCAGGATATCGAAGTAAATGAAACCATCTCAATCGACTGGAATCGTGAACATCCTAGAGTTATCTGGGATAATGATGTTCCGATTAATGAGTCATCATGTGTATCATGTGGTCAATGTGCAACTGTTTGTCCTTGTAATGCCATGATGGAAGTTAACATGGAGGGCAATGCTGGTTATATGACAGATACTGAACCAGGTTCATTAGCAGCAATGATTGATTTAACTAAGAAAGCTGAACCAGGTGATGGTCTTTTATTCGCAGTATCAGATTCTGAAGCGGAAATGCGTAAAGAACGTATTAAGAAAACGAAAACAGTTTGTACATATTGTGGCGTAGGTTGCTCATTTGATGTTTGGACTAAAGATAGAGAAGTGCTTAAAGTTCAACCATCACACGATTCACCAGCAAACAAAATTGCTACATGTGTGAAAGGTAAATTCTCTTGGGGTCATATTAATTCAGACCAACGTTTAACAAAACCACTTGTGAGAAAAGACGGTGAGTTCCATGAAGTTGAATGGGATGAAGCGTTGGATGTAATTGAATCTAACTTCAAACGCATTAAAGATGAATACGGTGGCGATCATCTTGCATTTATCGCATCATCTAAAGGTACAAATGAAGAGTCTTATTTAATGCAAAAACTATCTAGACAAGTCTTTGGTTCTAACAACGTTGATAACTGTTCAAGATATTGCCAAGCGCCAGCGACTAAAGGTTTATTTAGAACAGTAGGTCACGGCGGTGACTCAGGTTCAATTGAAGACCTTGAGAGAGCTGCAATGACTGTATTAATTGGTACAAATACAGCTGAAGCGCACCCAGTCATTGCTTCTAGAATGAAACGTGGACAAAAACTATTTGGTTCAAAAATGCATGTATTTGATATCAGAAAACATGAAATGGCTGAACGTGCTGATGCTTTTTATCAACCTAAACCTGGTACTGATTTAGTTTGGTTAGGCGCAGCTACAAAATATATCATTGACAATGATTTGCATGATAAAGACTTCTTAAATGAATGGGTAGATAATTACGAAGATTATTATAAATCATTAGAACTATTTACAATGGATTTTGCAGAAGAAGCAACTGGTATTCCTAAAGAACAAATTATTAGCTTTGCAGAAGAAGCGGCTAAAGCAGAATCAATGTCAATTTGTTGGGCTATGGGTGTTACACAACAAGATATCGGTAGTGATACAAGTACAGCAATTTCTAACTTACTACTTGTAACTGGTAACTACAGAAAACCAGGTTCAGGTGCTTATCCACTACGTGGTCATAATAACGTACAAGGTGCGAGTGATATGGGTAGTATGCCGGATCAATTTACTGGATATCAAAAAGTTGACAATGACGAAGTGAGAGCGAAGTTTGAGAAAGAATATGGTGTCAAATTAAATCCAAAACCTGGTCGCGATAATCACCAAATGATGGAAGGTATCCATAATGGAGATATTCAATCATTATACTTATACGGTGAAGATACAGGAATCGTTGACTCTAACATCAATTTCGTACAATCTGCATTAGAAAAAGTAGAATTCTTAGTTGTTCAAGATGAGTTCTTAACATTTACAGCAACATATGCAGATGTTGTTTTACCAGCAAGTCCATCACTTGAAAAAGATGGTACGTTCACGAATACAGAACGTCGTATTCAACGAATCAACCAAGCTTTAAAACCATTAGGAGATTCTAAACCAGATTGGCAAATCTTCCAATTAATCGCTCAAAGAATGGGCTATGATTGGGGTTATAAACATCCATCAGAAATCATGGATGAAATTGCACGACTCACACCACTATACGCTGGTGTAAGCTATGATCGATTACAAGGTTTCAACAGTCTTCAATGGCCTGTTGCACCAGATGGTACAGATGAACCAACGTTATATATGAATGGTTTTAACTTTGAAAATGGTCGTGCTAAATTATTCCCATTAACATTTGATAACTTCTTCAAAGAAGATGAAGTTTATGATTTACATGTTAACAACGGTCGTTTACTTGAACATTTCCATGAAGGTAATATGACATATCAAACTGAAATGATTAAATATAAAATGCCTAATGCATTTGTTGAAATTTCACCAGAACTAGCAAAAGAACGTGATATTCATGAAGGTGCAGAACTACGATTGATTTCTGAAACTGGGGAAGCAATATTGATTGCCACAATTACCGATCGAGTTAAAGGTAAAGAAATCTATATTCCTTTAAATAATGATGCTATGTCAAATGGTGATTTAGGTGCTATCAATAAATTAACGAACAGTGATGTCGATCAATATACAGACACACCATCATATAAACGAACAAGTTGTCGTATGGAAGTATTGACACGTAAAGGTAAGTCACCATTAAATCCAACAAACTTCCGTGTCGATAAGCAACGTAATCCGCAATATAGTGTCCAAGTACAGAAAAAATGGGAACGTCCTGATTATGTTTTCCCAGGAAATGTGGTGGATAAATAATGGCTGAAAGAATAACAAAAATTAAACGTTTAGAGAAGTCTGAAGCGCAAATTAAACTTGAAAGTATTAATGAAGTCACAGATGCTATTGCTGAAAATAAAGATAGTATTTTAAAAGCAATTCGTATAGTGAAAGCATTAGATGAGGCGAAAATTCTTGATTTAATGAATGGCGGCATTAGAGGACGTCAAGTGATCATTAATAAATTTATGACCGAGCTTAATAAAGACTTATATGCAGGTTTAATTACAAATTTAGCACCAATGGTCTTTATGTTAGGTGAGCTCAATGTACAAGAATTAAGCC
The DNA here is from genome assembly GCF_017893095.1 of Staphylococcus sp. GDX8P80P. Taxonomy (NCBI): domain Bacteria; kingdom Bacillati; phylum Bacillota; class Bacilli; order Caryophanales; family Staphylococcaceae; genus Staphylococcus; species Staphylococcus sp. GDX8P80P. The sequence continues at coordinate 14,192 of NZ_JAESMI010000102.1, forward strand.
AATTCTTAAATAAACTGAATAAAGGCTTACATGTTGCAAATCAAGCTAATCCTAATGCTAAAACAAGTATTCGTAGTCTAATGGGTGTACTTAAAGACGATGATATGAATCGTAGCTTAACATATATGCTTAACTTACTGAAAGGTATGTCAAGAGACGAGAAATAATGTAATTAAAATAAGTAGGGAGTGAGACGATGAATTCAGTCTCACTCCTTACTTCGTTTCTTTAAATAAATTTATAAGTACTTTCAACTTAAATTATGGTAAGGTGGACTATATATTAATAAAAAGGGGTGAGAACAATTCATCCAAACGCAATTAAAATTATGACAGTGATTTCTAATGTGTTCATTATTTTAGGAATTATTTTTTTAGTGATGATGCAAATGGTGCTAGCCATTTCAATGTTTGCTGTATCACTGGCAATTAGTTTGGTTATCTTCAATGTATTATTCAGAGACCGAACTGGCATGAAGATTGTCATCAACATATCGTTTGCGATTGTCTTAATTGTTATTATCATTACTTACTTATATTTATCTTAATTAGCTATATAAAGGATTGTCAGTGACATGAAACAATTATCTCATTTACGTTTGCCAATCATATTGTTAGGCACTATCATCATTATTTTCATTGTTTTATTAATTATTAATCACTCGGATTTGTTGGAAAATGATCGTCATTATAGCTTTCAAGAAGCATTACAGAAACAAACGGATACAAGTGTGTTAAATACAGTTGAAAGCAATGGTCAATTTGTGAATGCGAATAACCAAGACATAGAGAAGGCGATGCGCATATCACGAGATGATAATAACTTTAAATACATGGATATTTCACAACAAGTTCCAATGTCGAAACAAGAAGTAAATCAGATGCTAAAAGGATACGGTATTCTTGAAAATCAAGCCGATGCTTTTATAGAGGCGCAAGATAAATATAAAGTGAATATCATCTACTTAATAAGCCATGCACGTGTTGAAACGGCGAATGGTGAATCTAAACTCGCTAGTGGTATCAAAGATGGCAAGACACGGTATTATAATTTTTTTGGTGTGGGTGCCTTCGATGAAAATGCAATACATACAGGTAAAAGCTACGCGAAAGAAGCAGCATGGACGACACCACGCAAAGCAATACTAGGTGGTGCCAAATTTATTCGTGCGAACTATTTTGATAATGACCAAATTACGCTCTATCAAATGCGATGGAATCCTAAGAATCCAGGTCAGCATCAGTATGCGAGCGATATCTTATGGGCAGATCATATCGCCACATTTATGCAATCATATTATGATGAATTTGGTATTAAAAAAGATGATATTCGCAAAAACTTCTATACCTCTTGATTAGGTTAACAATTGCAGGATGTTACATTTCCAACTGCAATGATAAAGAATAGTTATGATAAAATTTAGTAGGATTTAATACTGAGGTGTAAATAAATGAAAATTGCAATAATTGGTGCAGGAATAGGTGGTTTAACCGCTGGTGCACTACTTTCAGAAAAAGGACATGACGTTTCTATCTTTGAAAGACAACCAAGCATTAGTGAAGTTGGCGCAGGGATAGGCATTGGTGATAATGTCATTAAGAAATTAGGAAAACATGACTTAGCTAAAGGTATCAAAAATGCGGGTCAAAACTTATCAGCGATGAATGTTCTTGATGACAAAGGAAACAGTTTATCTACTGTGAAATTAAAAGAAAACACATTAAATGTTACTTTAGCACGACAAACATTAATAGAACTCATAGAGTCTTATGTCAATCCTCAATGTATTTATACTGATCATGATGTCATTAAAGTTGATAATGTTGATCAACAAGTGCTAGTTCATTTCTCTAACCATGCGAGTCAGCGCTTTGATTTATGTATAGGTGCAGATGGCATTCATTCTGTTGTCAGACAAGCTGTTCATCCGAATGCCAAGCTACTTTATCAAGGGTATACGTGTTTTCGTGGCTTAGTGGATGATGCAAATTTACAAAACACAGATATAGCTAATGAATATTGGGGTAAACGTGGTCGCGTAGGTATTGTCCCACTTATCAATAATCAAGCGTATTGGTTTATCACAATAAATGCGTCTGAAAAGGATTCAAAATATCAATCATTTGAAAAACCACATCTTCAAGCATATTTCAATAATTATCCAGAACCCGTACGCCATATTTTAGATAAACAGAGTGAAACAGGTATTCTGAAACATGATTTATATGATATGAAACCAATCAAATCATTTGTAAACCAACGCATACTATTGTTAGGAGATGCAGCACATGCAACAACACCTAATATGGGGCAAGGTGCAGGGCAAGCAATGGAAGATGCAATTGTATTAGCCAATTGCTTAGCTGAATACGATTTGGACAAAGCGTTAAAACGCTATGATAAGTTAAGAGTTAAACATACTACTAAAGTCATTAAACGCTCAAGAAAGATTGGTAAAATAGCTCAAAAAGATAACAAATTAGTCATCTCATTACGCAATGGTGTAATGAAGCGAACACCTAAACGATTATTAAGTAGACAAACTAAATTCTTATATAAAGCGAAAAGTAAATAAAAAATAAGACGGATACTGAAGTCATTGTACATGCTTAAGTGAGTACGAATACACTTAGCCATGACCTTTCAGTTTCCGTCTTTTTTCAAATTTTAGATTACTTATTAACTATAAATTGAGGTGTGTCGCCACTTAATTTTTTGATTGTATCATTTGCAACGATTTTAGCCATCATATCTCTAGCTTCAAATGTTGCGTTACCAATATGTGGTGTGATAACGACATTATCAAGTGATTTTAATCCTTCCGTAATGTCAGGTTCAAATTCATAAACATCTAATGCAGCACCTTCGATTTCTTTTTCTTCTAAAGCTTTTACTAAAGCTTCTTCGTTTACAATAGGGCCACGACCTGCATTAATTAAATAGGCTGTTGACTTCATTCGTTTGAATTGCTCAGTATCAATCATATGATGTAAATCTGGATTATATGCAGCATTAATCGTGATGAAGTCTGCATTTTCAAGTAATGTATTTAAATCTACGTATTTCGTGCCAATTTCGCGTTCTTTTTCTTTCTTTTGATGTGGACCAGTATATAAGACATCCATATCAAAAGCTTTCGCGCGTTTAGCTACTGCACTACCAATTTCTCCTAGACCGATAATACCAATTGTTTTACCTGATACTTCACGACCTCTGAAGAATAAAGGTGCCCAACCGTCAAAACCTTTAGTACGAGATAATTTATCGCCCTCTACTATGCGACGGGCAACGGCTAAAACAAGGCCAAATGTTAATTCAGCAGTTGATGCAGTTGATGCTTTAGGTGTATTTGTAACATCAATATCTTTTTCACGTGCGTGTTTAATATCGATGTTATTAAATCCAGCACCATAGTTTGCAATGATTTTTAAGTTAGTTGCGCTATCAATTACTTCTTGATCCACATTCGTTGAAAGGATACTTATCAGTGCAGTAGCGTCTTTGACACCTTCTTTTAGCGTTTCCTTGTCAATGATGCCCTCACCATCATACATTTCAACTTCAAAGTGTTCTTTAAGTAGATTTAATCCTACTTCAGGAATTGCGCCAGCGATATAAACTTTTTCCATGATACTCACTCCTTAACATTGTTTTCTCCTTAAGTATAATAAAAGGAGAAAACGTATACAAATGTAATTCATTTCATTTTATTGAATTATTTTGAGGCCAATTACAGAGAATAGTATTAGGAAAATAAAGAATATACGGCTAAAATGTGTTGATTCTCTATAAAATATCATTCCTACAATAGCGCCTCCAGCAGTACCAATACCTGTCCAGATAGCGTAAGCAGTTCCCATTGGAATGGACGCCATTGCCAGTTTTAAAGTACTAAAACTAAAAATGAACGTCACTGCCATCAAAATAATATAAATTTTTTGTTTTGAACGTGCAAATTGATTTAACCAAATGACACCCAGTACCTCTAGTAATCCCGCAATGAGTAAATATAGCCATGACATATTACATACCTCCTTGAGGCGTGTCGTTCGTTGATAATTTGAGTCCTATAATTCCTATCAACAATAGTAGTAACAAGCCCAGTTTCGTAATCGTAAATGGTTGACCAAAGAAAAGCATATCAGCAATCACTGTACCAGCAGCTCCTATGCCTACAAACACCGCATAAACGGTCCCAACAGGTAGATGTCGAGAAGCGGAAATCATTAAATAGAAGCTTAATGCAATAAAGATTAAAGTGAATAACCAAGTAACGAAATTATGCGCATTACTTAATCCTATTACCCAAACAACTTCAATCAGACCAGCAAAGATGACTTTAAGCCATTGCATAACCTAACACTCCTTACCTATAAACGACTAATATGCTCATTCTCTCAAATCGTTGATTAAAATTCAATTTGAGAAACTTAAAAAAGCGTATGCTGTTAATGTTTAATTAACGAGGCATACGCTTTTAACTGATCATTATATATAGAAATTATGATAAGTGGATATAGTTATAAGCACTTGCTTGGCTTGCTGAAATGGTACGCGTATCTTTGACAAATGGTCCGCCAGAATAATTCATTTCTGAAACAGTTATAGAACCATCACTATTAACGCTCTCCACGTAAGCAACATGTCCATAAGTACCTTCAGATGTTTGTAGAATTGCGCCTTTTTCAGGTGTTTGATTTACCGTGTAGCCAGCTGCTGAAGCTGCACTAGCCCAATTATTCGCATTTCCCCAAGTACTTCCAATGTTGCCACCAACTCTGTCATAAACATACCACGTACATTGGCCAGCTGTATATAAATTACCAGATGTTGAAGAAGTCGTTTGTGTTGATGACGTAGTTGTTGTTGAAGTACTACTAGATGACGTACTTCCGTCAGTTATTGAAGATGAAGTAGTGCTTTGGTTATAGTTAAATGATTGTTGGTTAAATTGAGGTTGTTGATAACCGCCACCGAATTGATTGTGTTGTGGTGCTGGATTGTGATTATATTCCGCAGCATCCGCATGGTTAGCATTTAATCCTAATGCTGATACACCAATGCCTGCTGTTAAAGTTGAAATTGTAATGATTTTTTTCATAGTAAAAAGTCCTCCCAAAATATGATATTCAACAATAGGTTAAGTTAGCGATATGTTGAATAGACTTCGATTTAAGTTTTTAGTCGCTCCCAACGACACATCATACTTTAACAGATTCCAAACCCGTTATGTGCATTGTTACGCTTTCGTAAATGAAATACAAAAACCTTGAACAACTCCGTAATAAAGGGGTGCTCAAGGTTACGTAATGTAATAATGCTTGGAATATGCATGTATACTACATTATTCTTATATTTTGATAATGTTAACATATGATTTATGTTACAGGCATTTGTAACATTAGTTGGTACGCTATTTATTTAAAGAAACGAATTGATAATGGAACAACATACGCTTTTCCACTAAAATATTTCACACAAGCAACGATGTGGAATACAAAATATAAAATAGAAAGCACAAATAGCAAGATAGAAAGAATAAAGATTAATATTGTTACGATAATGATAACCGCTTCATTATTAACGGCATATATGAAGAATAACGGAACAATACAAATTCCAATGACAGCACTCCAAATGAAATATGAAATGAGCATGTTGAAGTAATTTTTTCCAGCTTTATCAACTAATTGTGATTCATTACGTTTAATAGCCCAAATAATAATCGGACCAATAATAGAAGTAAAAAAGCCTAATAAGAAGACTAACATTGCCATTAAACGCGCATCTTGCTCATTATCCCTCTGAATCGGAGAGTTGTGTGATTGATTATCATATTCTGACATAATAATACTCCTTTCAACTTATAATCATATATTACTATTAATATAACAAAGTTACTTTAAAATGATTAGTTAATTTTAAAATTAATTTAGTGTGTTTAATTTTTAGTCAAGTCCAGACTCCTGTGTAAAATGCTATACAATGTTTTTACCATTTCTACTTATCAAAATTGATGTATTTTCTTGAAGAATAAATCCATTCATCATGTAGGTCCATAAGAACGGC